>JAKVCY010000195.1 GCA_022448425.1 Thalassotalea sp.
TTGAAACGGTTGAAGCTTTCCATATGACTGGCAGTTCACATGATTGTGGGTCTAAATTTGGCTATATGAAGGCAAATGTAGATTATGCGATGAGACACCCTGAACTTAAAGAGAGTTTCTTAGCGTACTTGAAGAGTTTAAATTTATAGCCATAACTGAGCTTGGCGCTAATAAAAGCTTTAGAAGCCCGTAAACATTCACATCGCAATCGCTAAAATAACCGAAAGTTATATGAAAGCAGATTGTTATATGGTTTAAGTAAACCTTCTATGCCAGAATAGTCTTAGTCAATTTTAAATTAGTTTGACGCCTCACTAGTTTTTGCTGTACTAGATGAAGGCGTATTTTAGTAGATAAAGAGCCAATGAACTTAACACACTTACAAAAGCTTGAAGCGGAGTCTATCCATATTATCCGAGAGGTAGCTGCTGAGTTTGATAAGCCAGTAATGCTTTACTCTGTCGGTAAAGATTCTGCCGTTTTACTTCATCTTGCCCGTAAAGCTTTCGCACCGGGAAAAATTCCGTTTCCATTACTCCATGTCGACACAGACTGGAAATTCAAAGAGATGATTGCATTTCGCGATCACATGGCTGAAAAGTATGGTTTTGAGCTATTAGTTCATAAGAATCCTGAATGTTTAGCCATGGGCATTAACCCATTTGATTTTGGTAGTGCGAAGCACACTGATGTCATGAAAACACAGGGTTTAAAGCAGGCACTAGATAAAGATCAATTTGATGCAGCTTTCGGTGGCGCTCGCCGCGATGAAGAGAAGTCACGTGCTAAAGAACGCGTTTACTCATTCCGTGATAAGAACCACCGCTGGGATCCAAAAAGTCAGCGCCCAGAGCTTTGGAATACTTACAACGGGAAAGTGAATAAAGGCGAGAGTATTCGCGTATTTCCATTATCAAACTGGACTGAGCTAGATATTTGGCAATATATCTATCTAGAAAATATTGAAATTGTACCATTGTATCTCGCAGCAGAGCGTCCTGTTGTAGAGCGTGACGGTACACTTATCATGGTTGCCGATGACCGTATGCCGTTAGAAGACGGCGAAGAAGTGATGATGAAAAATGTTCGCTTCAGAACCTTGGGTTGCTACCCATTAACAGGAGCGGTTGAATCCGATGCTGCAACATTGCCAGACATTATTCAAGAGATGTTATTGACGAAAACTTCAGAGCGCCAAGGACGTGTTATTGACCATGACTCGTCGGGCTCGATGGAGAAAAAGAAAATGGAAGGTTACTTCTAGCTCTTATTGTCAAGGCGCGTGTGGCTAACACATGTGTGGCTGTCTATTTCAGACAACTGATAAAGCAACGTCATTAATAATTTTGTAGGATAAAAACATGAGTCATCAATCAGACTTAATCGAAACAGATATTCAAGCGTACTTAAAGCAGCATGAAAATAAAGAGCTTGTACGTTTTCTAACGTGTGGCAGTGTAGACGATGGTAAAAGTACTTTAATCGGTCGACTGCTGCATGACTCAAAAATGATCTTTGAAGATCAGCTAGCGGCGATTGAAAACGATAGCAAAAAATCGGGTACAACGGGTGATACCGTTGATTTGGCGCTACTTGTTGACGGCCTTCAATCAGAGCGTGAGCAAGGGATTACAATTGACGTAGCATATCGTTACTTCTCTACCGATAAGCGTAAGTTTATCATTGCTGACACTCCTGGCCATGAGCAGTATACCCGTAATATGGCAACTGGTGCGTCTACTTGTGATCTTGCCATTATTTTAATTGATGCGCGTCGTGGCGTGCAGGTGCAAACCCGTCGTCACTCATTTATTTGTTCATTGCTTGGCATCAAACATGTTCTTGTTGCGGTTAACAAGATGGACTTGGTCGATTACGATCAAGACAGATATCAGCAAATCAAGAAAGACTACCGAGAATTTGCAGAAGACTTAAACTTTGATGACGTGCGCTTTGTCCCGATTTCGGCATTAAACGGTGACAACGTTGTTGAAGAAAGCGAAAACATGGCTTGGTACCCAGGTGCAACCTTAATGAAGCTTTTAAATACCATTAAAGTTGAGCCAGCGAATCAGTTGAGTGAATTCCGCTTCCCAGTACAGTATGTGAATCGTCCTCATCTTAACTTCCGTGGTTTTGCGGGCACTGTTGCGGCTGGGCAAGTGCGAATTGGTGACACCGTCGTTGCCTTACCATCTGGCAAAGAAAGTGAGGTTGCCTCTATTGTAACCTTTGACGGCGAGCTAGAGCGTGCTGAACAAGGCCAAGCGATCACGCTAACGCTAAAAGATGAAATAGACATAAGCCGTGGCGAGATGATCGTTCGCAAAGGTAGCTCTGTTGTATCTTCAAAAGAGTTTAATGCGTCTATCGTTTGGATGCATGATGACGCATTAGAAACCGGAAGAGAATATTACATCAAACACGGTACGAAATTGACGACGGGTCATGTAACTAAAGTAGTTAATCGAACTGACGTTAATACGATGGAAAAAACTGAAGCGACGAGTTTAGGGTTGAACGAAATTGGCTCAGTTGATTTTGAGGCAGCAGAAGTGCTTCACTTTGACCCATATGATGTAAATCCTGACACAGGTGCGTTTATTATTATTGATCGTTTGAGTAACATTACCGTCGGTGCAGGTATGATTTATCATGCGACAGAAAAGGTGGATGCACAAACCTATTCTGCGTTTGAAATTGAGTTTAATGCGCTAGTACGCAAACATTTCCCGCATTGGGGTGCTCGCGATATTTCTAAACTTTTCTCATAAGTTTAGCCATTTGATTAAATATCGACGCTAAACCTCATAAGTAATCGCTAAGCTAAACCCAATAGTTAAGTCGCTTGATTGACCTTTTTCATTAAGCGTCTTAACTTTTTAGAGATGACAAAAAATAAAAAGACTACCTTTAATTACTTGCCCACCGTGGATGGATAGGTGATAGTAAGTGATTAAGGAATATGCAAAATAAAACTAACGCATAGAGAGAACTTCTTATGACAGCAATGCAATGGTTTATGCTCGCTGTTTTTATAACGACCTTCCTCGGGCTGATCAAATATCAGCAAATTCCCGAGCGTATCTTTTTTGCCGCTACCTTACTTTGTTTGTCGGTATCACTTGTTGATACGAGAGATGTATTGGCAAATGCAGTTAACCCAGGGCTCGTATCCTTAGTACTACTTGTTTTGTGCTCGTTTGCATTTGAGCGGACAAGCTTACTTCGCAAACTCTCAAATATTTTAATCAGTGGGTCGAAAGTAAAGTCGGTGCTAAGAACCTTGTTAAGTGCAGCATTTGCATCTGCAATTATGAACAATACTGCGGTTGTTGCTAGCCTTATTAATACGATTAAGAATAATACGCTAATTAACCCTGGCAAATTACTATTACCATTGTCTTTCGTCTCAATCCTCGGTGGTACACTTACCTTGGTGGGCACCTCAACTAACTTGCTAGTGAACAGTATGTACATCGAGCAAGGGAATGAGTCTTTACAGTTTTTTGACTTTACCTTAGTTGGTTTAACCGCATTGGGGGTCTGTTTTTTTGTTATTCTGCTTCGCCTCCCTAGTTTGCCCAATATTGCTAAAGAGGCACTTCAAAGCAAAGAATACTTACTTGAAGCAGAAGTATCTGAAGGCTCTGCGCTTATAGGTAAAACAGTTGAAGAGAATGGACTGCGCAACCTAGATTCTATCTTCTTAGTAGAGGTGTTTCGTCGCGGTCGCCTGATTTCTCCCGTAACACCCGAAGAAGTGTTGCAACTTAAAGATAAACTCATTTTTTCAGGCGATATCTCTAAAGTAAAAACGTTGCAACAGTTTGACGGTTTAACATTGTTTGCTGAGCAGGACGGTTTACTTAGAGATAACTTGACTGAAGTCGTCATAAAGCCTGACTCATCCGTTATTGGTAAAAGTCTTAAGAGTGCAGGTTTTCGTGCTCGGTTTGACTCCGCCGTTGTCGCAATTCGACGAGAGGGGGCTACGCTCTCCGGAAAATTGGGTGAAATAGCCATCCATTCTGGAGACTTTCTTGTATTAGCTGTTGGTAAAGACTTCAGCTCTCGTACCAACTTATCAAAGAACTTTTATATTCTTTCTGGTCACAAGCCCGACAATATGCTTTCAGGCTGGCGTGACAAGCTGACGATTTTCGGCTTTTTTACCAGCATAGGTCTATCGGTTTTTACTGAGCTATCGCTGCTTAAATGTTTAATGTTCTACGTGTCTATATTGATATTTACAGGCGCATTGACGATTAACGAAATTAAACGACGCTTTCCGCTTGAGATTTGGATGATCGTACTCAGCGCGCTTACCTTGGCGAAAGCGATGGAAAATAGCGGCTTGGCTGATTTACTCGCGCAGAACGTAGAGACGTTAATAGATGGCAAGAGTATTTATGTCGCTTTTGTATTGATATTTGTGTTGACCTTAGTCGTTACAGAACTGGTTACCAACAATGCCGCTGCCGCATTAATTTTTCCCATCGCTTACAATATGGCACTTGGTCTGGACGCTAATCCTATTCCTTTCGTTATGGCGGTTGCTTTTGCTGCAAGTGGTAGTTTTATAAGTCCATACGGCTACCAAACCAATGTTATGGTTTTTAACGCTGGTAATTATCGCTTACTCGATTTCCTTAAATACGGCGTGCCCGTCTCTATTACCTATACGTGCGTAGTGTTAGTGATGATACCGCTGATTTTTCCATTTTATTAATGGTGTAAAACAAACACATGAAAACTGAAAATACAGTTTGGCATCAAACGAATGTCACTAAAGTACAACGTGCAACGCTCAAGCAACAAAAGCCATGCTTGCTTTGGTATACGGGCTTAAGTGGCTCAGGTAAATCAACGGTCGCTAATGCAGTTGATGCCTTGCTATTTGAACGAGGCCATCATAGTTACTTGCTCGATGGCGATAATGTGAGACATGGTCTGAATGGCGATCTTGGCTTCAGTGACACAGACCGTATTGAAAATATTCGTCGTATTAGTGAAGTATCTAAACTCTTTATCGATTCAGGTTTAATCGTATCAACAGCATTTATCTCCCCCTTCGCACAAGACAGAGCGATGGCACGTGATTTACTCGAAGACGGAGAGTTTATCGAGGTATATATCGATACACCTATTGAAGTCTGTGAACAAAGAGATCCTAAAGGTCTTTACAAGAAGGCTCGTGCAGGTGAGATAAAAGACTTTACTGGTATTGACTCGGCTTACGATGTGCCTGAAGAACCAGAAGTACATATTGAAACGGCAAAATACACTATAGAAGAGTGTGCCCAACAAATTGTTAGCCATTTAGAGCAAAACGGATATTTAGGAGCAAAATAATGCATTACGACGTATTTAATGGTGATGCAGATGGTATTCTAGCGCTCGTTCAATTGAGGCTTACTGACCCCAAAGAAAGCCAGTTGATTACAGGTGTCAAACGCGACATTTCTTTGTTAAAGCGTGTAGATTTAGAGCAAGCTAGCTCGGTTACTGTGTTAGATATATCGATGGAAAAGAACCAAGAAGCGTTATCTTCTCTGCTCGACAATAAAGTACCTGTTTTCTATGTCGACCATCATCGTAGTGGCGAGATCTCTGCAAGTGAATACCTATCAGCAAATATCGACCTAGATGCTAACACATGTACTAGTTTACTTGTTAATGAATACCTAAATGGCGCTCATTATTTATGGGCAATTGCTGCCGCATTTGGTGACAATATGACAGCTTCTGCAATAGCACTTGCCGAGAAGCATCAAGTAAATGAAGACGATCAAAGATTTTTAAAAGACTTAGGTATTTACGTTAATTACAACGGCTATGGACGTACAGTCGACGATTTGCACTTTAGGTCAGAAGCGCTATACCGGTTACTCGTTAAATACGCTAACCCACTTGAACTTCGCGAGGATAAATCCTCAGTGTTTTATCAGCTAGAAGCGGCTTATCAGCAAGATATGGCGAAAGCAGCTGATGCTCAAGTACATTTCTCTACGCCGGTTGCTAAAGTACTGGAGCTGCCTGATGAGGCTTGGGCAAGACGTGTCTCTGGTGTCTATGGCAACCAATTAGCTAATGAAGCACCTGATACAGCACACGGTGTATTAACACTAAATGCTGATGCAACATACACAGTTAGCGTTAGAGCACCACTGAACAATAAACAAGGTGCGGACAAAGTGGTTTGTCAGTTTGAAACTGGAGGCGGGCGAGCTGCTGCCGCAGGTATCAATGCGCTGGCAGAAAATGAGTTGCAGCGCTTTATTGACACATTAGCAAGCTACTATAGTTAGTATTGTTTTTGAAAGGTTATCAGAGTATTTACGAGGAACGTATGAGCTTATTATTAACAGGTGGAATGGGGTACATAGGCAGTCACACAGTTGTGCAGTTGTTGGATCTGGGACAAGACGTTGTTATTTTAGATAACTTGTCAAATGCCTCTGAGAAAGTACTCGAGAGAATTGAAGAAATTACAGGTAAACAGCCATTGTTTGTCAAAGGTGATATTTGTAATCGTGATGATCTTAATAGGGTATTTACAGAGCACCAGATTGACGCAGTCATTCATTTTGCAGGTTTGAAAGCTGTGGGTGAATCAAATGAGATTCCGCTTAGCTATTATCACAACAACGTCAGTGGCTCGGTAACGTTGTTTCAAGCAATGGCTGATCACAATGTTAAGCAATTGGTGTTTAGCTCATCAGCTACTGTGTATGGTGAGCATAACCTGTCTCCACTTATTGAAACCATGCCAACATCAGCCACGAACCCTTATGGCAAAACCAAGTTAATGATTGAAAACATCTTATTTGATTTAGCCAAAAGCGATAGTGAATGGTCAATTATCAATCTACGCTATTTCAATCCAATTGGCGCACATGCCTCTGGTTTGATTGGTGAAAATCCTAATGGTATCCCAAATAACTTGCTGCCTTATGTCGCACAGGTTGCAGTAGGACGTTTAGAGCTGTTAAGTGTATTCGGTGATGACTACGACACACCTGATGGTACGGGTGTACGAGACTACATTCATGTTGTGGACTTAGCCAATGGTCATGTAAAAGCACTGGAAAAGTTAAGCGCACTATCGGGCTGCTATGCCATTAATTTGGGAACGGGTAACGGCACTTCAGTACTTGAGATCGTAAATACTTTCTCGTCTGTTTGTGGGCATGAAATTCCTTATCAAGTAGTGCCTAGGCGTGCAGGCGATATTGCGACTGTATTTGCTAACGCTGAGAAAGCGAGATCGCTATTAGGGTGGCAAGCGGAATACGATCTCAATACCATGATTGAAGATACCTGGCGTTGGCAGTCAAGTAACCCTGAAGGGTACTAGTAGTTCGCTGCTAGAAAAGGGTTGGATAGACTCAACTGTTTATTAAATTATCGTATATAAAAAAACGCTAGCTAGGCTAGCGTTTTTTTATTGATGTTGCTTTTAGTACATATGACTAAAAGCTCGTATTTAAGTCACTTGCTGGGCCTGTTCATCTGACCAAGCAAGCGCTTCATTGTAAGCTTCTACGATTTGCTCTTTCTCTAGCTGTAGCTTTTCCATCACGATAGCAGTTTTGTCCCACTCCGCGTGTTCAATAAGCTCTACGAGCTTAATAAGCGCGGCCATAACACCTTTGCGAGTGAGTAGCGGATCTTTTATCTCATGAGCTAACGGTAGCTTTTCCATAATGCTTTCAAGGCTTTCGTCGAGTATCGCATCTATCATCGATAATAAGCCTGTTAAAAACGCGAGTGACGTGTCCAGTGGAGCATTCATTTTGCCTGCTACTTGCTCGCAGAACTTGGCACGTGTCATAGCCATGTTAATGAGCTCTGTCGGCTTATCTGGGTTTACGTTTGCCGCAAACATTAAACCAAGGAATCGTTTTAACTCAGCCGAACCGAGAATAACCAGGGCTTGCTTGATCGTTGAAATCTCACTAGCACGCTTAAACATTGCTGAGTTTGCATAACGCAATAATTTATATGACAGAGAGACATCGCGCTCAAAGACCGATGTAATACTCGCTAAATCCATCTCTGGTTTGCTCGTCTCGTATAAGAGCTCTGCCATAGCCATTTGAGAGGGAGAAAGATTCTTAGCCTTTACCATTTCAGGTTTAGAGAAGAAGAATCCTTGAAAGTACTCAAAGCCTAATTCTAGGGCTTGATTGTACTCTTCGTGAGTCTCAACTTTCTCGGCGAGTAATTGGATATGAGGGAACTTCTCTATCGCTTGTTTGATTTGTTTGATTTCATCAACGCCAGTGGCCTGTAAATCGATTTTGATGATTTTAACGTATGGATAAAAATGAGCCCAAACGCCTTGGTGTTCGTAGTCATCTAAAGCTAGAGTGTAGCCTTTTTCGTATAAATCTTTACACAGCGCCAATAACTTCTTACCGGGCTTAACCGTCTCCAGTATTTCAATTACGACTTCTTCATTGGTAAGCATCCCAGCGTAGCCTTTAATCAGTGTATCGAGAGTAAAGTTGATGAACGCAGGTTTATTGCCAGTAAATTCATGAATCCCCATATTGAATTTACTTGCTTCAATCATCTTACTGGTGGCTTCATCACCATCAATATCTGGGAAAATATTGTCGATGCTATCCCTAAATAAAAGCTCATAAGCGAAGAGGTTTTTGTTTTTATCTAAAATGGGCTGTCTGGCCGCATAAAAATACATAGAGTACAAAATCCTTGTCAAATTGCCGTTATTATTTATCTGGCTTTTTGGTCAAGCTATGAAGTGTTATCTTCGTTAAGTGAAAACGCAACGTTATAACACAGTACAGCGTTTAGTTTTAACTAGTCACTATAATTTAATCGATTCTATTTAGCTAATAAATTATCGTAAAGATTGGCTTTGCAATCTCACTTGGTTCTGTATGTTGCCCAGTCTTTTGTTATTAAGTATTTATCAAACGTTTTGTTACTGATTTAACTTATGAAAAATTTCACTTGGTTCGTGATTATTCTTATCGACTAACAAGTTAAATACCACACCGGCGATTAACGCAACGATAAAGCCAGGTACAATTTCATACAAGTCATAAATACCACCACTCAATTGTTTCCATGCGACGACCGTAAGTGCCCCTGAAACAATCGCTGCTATTGCACCGGCTCGATTAAACTTAGCCCAAAACAAGCTCAAAATCACCGTTGGACCGAACGCTGCTCCAAAACCTGCCCATGCATAGCTGACAAGGTCCAGTACCGAGCTTTCCGGGTTAGTTGCGATTATTGTCGCTAGCGCTGCAATCCCTGCGAGAGAAAATCGAGAAAGCCACACTAATTTATTTTCGCTAGCCTCTTCTTTTGCGATGTGTTTATAAAAGTCTTCAACAATAACACTCGAACAAACGAGTAATTGTGAGTCGATAGTACTCATGATGGCCGATAAAATTGCAGCAATGAGAATACCAGCAACCCATGGGTTTAGAATAGCTTCAGCTAACTGAAGGAAAATAGTTTCTGGATTTGCTAAAGGTGTGCCAGCGAAGTATGCGGTCCCCACTAAACCGACAGCTAAAGCTCCCATTAGTGATAACACCATCCATATCATGGCAATATTTCGAGAAGCGGGGACATCTTCAACTGAACGAATCGCCATAAAGCGACTTAGAATATGTGGTTGGCCGAAATAGCCTAGGCCCCACGCCATCAGTGAAATAAAGCCAAGCCATGTAAAGTTCTTAAATAGGTTACCGTATTCTGGATTATGCTCTGTCAAAATTGATTGCGTGTTATCAAGTCCGCCCAGTGTGTTAACCGCGACAATC
The DNA here is from genome assembly GCA_022448425.1 of Thalassotalea sp. Taxonomy (GTDB): domain Bacteria; phylum Pseudomonadota; class Gammaproteobacteria; order Enterobacterales; family Alteromonadaceae; genus Thalassotalea_F. Next base: position 9,810 of record JAKVCY010000195.1, read on the forward strand.
GGCAACGCGATGAGTGCAATCAACATCAGGCAGCCTTGGAAAAAGTCCGTCCAGCTAACTGCCAAAAAACCACCTAAAAAGGTGTAGGATACGATGACTACCGCGCCAATTACGAGCGCAGAGATATAATCAAGGCCAAATACCTTTTCGAATAGAATAGCGCCGCCAACAAGGCCTGAAGATACATAAAACGTGAAAAAAACTAAAATAGTTAAGGCTGAGATAAAACGCAGAAGGTGAGATTTATCGTTAAACCTGTTTTCGAAAAACTCTGGCAAGGTAAGAGAATCATTAGCGTTTTCAGTAAATTTTCTTAAACGAGGGGCAACTAAAAGCCAGTTGAAGAATGCCCCAATCACTAACCCGACACCAATCCAGACTTCACTGGCACCCGATAAATAGATAGCACCTGGTAAGCCTAGTAATAACCAACCGCTCATGTCAGATGCACCAACACTTAGTGCAGTAACAGCAGGACCCAACTGGCGACCGCCAAGGATATAATCACTTAACGTATCTGTTGCTTTATAAGCGATGTAACCAATGGATAAAGTAGCTAGCAAATAGCCAATGAAGGTAACGAGCGTGGGTAGTGCGATGGTCATTCAAATCATTCTTGTTATTAACTGTTGCGAGCATGCTAACAAGAATGATTGGCGTGGGCTAGTTTTGTGCTAGTACACGCCATTTTGAAGACAGTAAAACTGTAAATTATTAAAACCAGTTAGTAGCGTTAATAGGCCATAGCTTGGCTTAAATTGACCATTGCGTGCTGTTGCTGAGATTATCACGCCACTTTTGCACTTCTTCGTTTTTCTCACCAACAACAATGACATGATTATCACCCATGCGCATTGAGCTGCCATGATAACGTTTGTCTTCAAAAGCACTAGTAAAGCTCACTTCTGTGCGCTCAGGTACCACAAATACGTTGACCGGTGCAGTTTCTCCTTTGAATACAAGGTGAAGACTTTTTATGCCATCAAAGCGACAGTAATCAGCTGACATTAATTCGCCAATCTGTGAGGCAAACACGCCATTAAAAGACGTCATTTTCTTATTCAAAGACGCAAGTGTAACCTTAGCTTCACCGTCGTTAGAAAATACGCCTTCTTCATGGTAAACATGCGCTAGAGCATAGTCGCCTATATTGGTGTAAGCGCTAGAAAACTGAAGAAAATTAAAGAGTACACCAAAGGCAATAGCGACAGATGCTGCTAATGCAAAGTGAACTCTGTTTTTGCGTTTATCATGCTGATGGCTTGCCATCGCTTGACGTAAAATTAACTTGTCAGATAATTCTTCAGGTACGGGAACGCGCAACGCTTCTGCGATATCTCTATCAAGTGCTTCAATATCTTTAGCAAACTGTTCTCTAGTTGGGTTATCTTTTCTAGCCGCAACGATCTCCGCATCTTGCGCGTTTGGATCTTCATATAAACGGCGTCGGAATTGCAACTCATCCATTGTGTGTACCTCTTTTCAATGGTGTTTTCTCTAATGCTTCTTTCAATTGGTTACGCGCTCTAAACAAACGCGTCATCACCGTGTTCTTGTTCAAATCAAGTAGTTCTGCTATTTCTTCACCACTAAAACCACCAATAACTTGCAGTACAAGCGGCTCTCTATAGTCAACTGGCATTTCATTAATACGAGCTCGTAACCAATGATTTTCGAGTTCTTGTTCAGTTGAAGGTGAAACAGTGTCCGTGATGGACGATTCTTCATATTCACCCATCTCAAAACGCTTGCGCTCAAATCTGCGCGCGTTTTCCCTGCGTAAGATAGTGATCAACCAAGACTTGGCTGCTTTTTCATCTTTTAAAGAGTCGAGTGCGCGCCAAGCGCGTAAGAAGGTTTCTTGCACTAAATCTTCGGCAACTTGTTTATCTTGCACTAGCCAATAGGCGTAGCGATAAATATCGGTATGAAGCGCCTTAACAAGGGCTTCGTATCTAACTTGTTTTGTACTCATGTTGGAAGAGACCTGAGTAGTCGCAACTTTATTTCGAATTTTTTTCAACATTGGTGTTAATTTTTATTCGTGACGTTGGGCGGGGTAAGCATAGCATGCTAAACCCGTGGAACGCATAAGTTAAAGTGGATTCAAACAAGGGAGTAATCTGCGGATAGAAATAAGCCTGCAGATGCAGGCTTATTAAGTAAGACGCCAACTTAACGAACAAGCTAGACTGTTTGAATCTAACTAGCGCAATCTCTACTGAGTAGGATTTAACGAGAGGTTGATACTGCTTTTCATCTTCTTCATGTTTTTAGCAGTGTCGGCAATAGCAGCTAATAACCGCTGACCTTGCCATGATGATTGCTGGTTAGACTTCGCAGAGTCTTTAGAAAAGTAATATGACTGTAGCTCGTCGATTGCTGAGACAAGCGCTTCATCTTTACTTAGCACCTTTACATCGTGTAACGTCTTTGCTTCATTTTTATCACTACTCTTACCTCCATTCTGGGCAACTTTTGTATTTGAAGACTGCATAAGTTGATTAAACCAAGGAACGAGTAGCGACAAAGCTTCTTTGCCATTATTTTGCTTACAAGCTGCAATTAACGCTAAGTGTGACTGACCAACTACCGTTGACGGTTTTACAGAGCCAGGTTGTTTTTTTCTGCGCAACCACTCTGTTGTTATCCAAGCAACTGCCGTAAGTAACCAAAGTGCTAGAAATAGCCACTGCAGCCAAGATGCTTGTTCGATAACTATGGTTTCAGGTGTAGAAATACTATCTGTAGCACTTTCAGACGCCTGCGGAGAGGGCTCTGGATTGTATGAGCGTGGTTCCGCAATCTCACTTGGTAAAATAGTCATGGTCTGGGCAGGTAAGCTTGCCACCTCTTGGCGGTTTGTCACCGTGTTCCACCATGGCACTTCAACCGCAGGTAGCGTGAACTCACCTGGTTTGCTTGCAACGATGGCAAAATTGTTTACCGTTTGACTGACAAAGCGACCATTGGAAACAGTAGAATGCGCACTTTGTTGATCTGGGTATACTTTCAATCCTTGCGGTAGAGCCAGTGAAAGCTCTGGAAGCTGCTCTTCGCCAACCCCTGTTGCTGTTAATGTGATGGTGCGAGTAATAGGCTCGCCAACCTTGTATTCACCGTTAGCTGGTTGCCATTCTTGATGAAGGGTAATGAGTTCGCTTGGTAGCCAGTGGCTAGCATAGTTGGCAGGCATTGACTTGACTGTCAGAGGGATTTCGTCACCAAGTACACTTATCGCTTTGGTTTCTCCGAAGCTTAAGAAATTAGAACGTCGTGCTGATTGCACCATAATTTCGCCGGAAAACATTGGTGATTTTAAGACGAAATCGCCACTTTCATGAGGTGTAATGCTAAAAGTACGCTGAATGACGCGGTAGCGTCTGCCATTGATGATAGCTTCCTCTTCGAGATCTTTGCCAACTTGAGCAATGGTTGCGCCTGTTAGCTCCGGCTCAGTTAAACTGCCACGCTTTAGCTCTGCAGCAAAATAAAGCTTAACGGTTAACGTCAACATTTGTTGAACGTAGACTTCTCGGTCAGAAACATCAGCCTCAATAAATACATCTCGTTGTGTGCTAGCACTCGGGTCGTTTGCGCTTAACACGGTCAAGCTGATTGGGGCTGTCGATTTGTCTTCAACGGTTAAACTCGGCAACTCAATAATGCCTTCACGTCGCGGGATAAGCACTGTTTGCCACTTTGTCGTGCGCGAGGTTTTGAAATTAATCATGCTAGTCTGCGTACTAACCGAGGTACGCCCAACGATAAAGTCTTTTGCAAGCGGCGCTGTATTTAGCGCGTTGGCGTCGACATCGTCGTCAGCAGTCACTGTTAAAATTAGCGATTCTTTTAACGTAACAGGATTCTTATCGACCGTGGCAGTCACTTGAGTTAAGGCAAATGTTTGAAAACTAATGATGGACAATAGTAAAAGGATGCTTTTTCTTACCACTTTTTCTTCGCTCCGTTTGTCGAACCATTTTGACGACGTTTTTGGTATTCAAGCTGCATCTTGTTGCGCAGTAATAGATAAGGGTCGTCAGTTACTTTTTTCAGTAATTGTTGATGTTTTTGTTCTTTTTCAGCATTAGCTTGTTGCTCTGCCGCGCTTAATTGAGCGTTAGCAGGTTCACCGTTCTGTTGCTGACTTTCGTCGTTGTTTGTCGATTGTGCTTCTTCTTGTTGCTGCTGTTCAGGTTCGTTGCCTTGAGACTGAGCATCCGAATTATCAGTGCTATTGCTTTCGCTATTTTGTGATTGGTTTTCGCCATTGCTACCATTTTGTTGGTCGCTAGACTGCTGAGACTGATCTTGAGCGTCACCATTCTGATCTTGTTCTTGCTGCTGGTCTTGCTGATTTTGTTGACCATCTTGTGACTCTTGCTGATTGCCTTGATTGCTCTGTTCACTATCTTGGCTATCGTTTTGTTGGTCTTGATTATCGTCGCTGTCGCCTTGCTGTTGACTATCACCTTGCTGATTCTGCTGCTCTTGTTGCTGCTTAAGTTGCTCCAGCAATGCTTTGTTCGCTTTCGCATCTTCGTGGGCTTCATTCATTGATAAGGCTTTTTCGTACGCCTTAATTGCCTCGTCGAGTTTTTGCAGTTTGGCCAGTGCATTACCTTGGTTGTAATAACCCTCAGCGCTTTCTGTTTGAGCAAAAGCCTCCGCAGCGGCTTCAAAGTTGCCTGCTTTGTAATGCGAAGAGCCTTGCCACATTGGATTTTTGAAGTGTTCAGCTGCTTTTGAGAATGCTTCTTCATTAAAAGCTTGTTGACCTTGTTGGTCTTTGGTTTTCCATAAGCTTTGCCAATCAAGCGCCATGGCTTGTTCAGTCGGCGTGAATAGCAGGGCCAATGGCAAGGTCAATTGCATAATTGCCTGTAAGGTTCCTCGTCTAAAGTAGCCCAGTAATAACAATAAAACTGGAATCAATAGGTAAGGGCCAGCTTCTTGCCACTGATCTCCAAATTGCAATTCAGCGGTTCGTTTCTCTTGTTGTTTGTCTTCCTGGGTTTGCACTGTGCCAGCTATTAGCGTTTCTATATCATTTAAATCGTTAGTAAGAGTGCGATATTTACCGTTACCGTTTTGCGCAACACCGTATAAGTACCCTTCACTTAATTTAGGAATGACGATGGCGCCAGTGTTGTCTTTTAGCAGCTCGCCATTGGGTAACTTAATCGGCGCACCTGAGCTGGTGCCGACACCAAGTATGTTGAGGTTGTGATTGTGTTTCGACGACCAGTCATTGATATCGCTGACATCTTCGTAATCAATGCCATCGGTAAACCAGTAGATATCGCCTTCAATGTGACCAGCATTAGTTAGCATCTCATTGGCAATAGTAAGTGCGGCCAAAGGGTTGCTGCCAAGTTCTGGCATTAGTTCAGGGCTGAGTGATGGTAGTAATAATTTGATGTTATTTACATCTTCCGTCAGTGGGCTGATGATAAATGCATCACCTGCATACGCAATTAGGCCAACACCACCGTCGGTTAATTTATCCAGTAAATCGATAGCTTTGAAGCGAGCTCTAGTCAGTCGATTGGGCGCGACATCCGTTGAGTACATGGAATAAGACATATCCATGATAATGACTGAGCCTCTATCCACTTGATATACAGGCTGTGGAATCTTTTGCCATGCAGGGCCAGCAAGGGCGCTGACCACCAATATATAAATTAGCGCAGCAGGCAAAAGTGACGTTTGTTTTGCCTGCGCGCCACCGTCAATCATTTGCTTAGCTAGGTGAGGCGGCAAGACTTTATGCCAACCGGATTGGCTAACTCTAAGTCTAGACAATAACCAAACGATAATCGGTAATGCCAATAAAGCGATTAACCACAAAGGGCGCATAAAGTGAAAGTCAGTCATGTTTACCCTCCCTGTTTCATTGTGTTATGAGAACTTGAACTGCTGATTAAGGGTTTGTTCAACCAAAGCAGGTGAAGCAATGCTAGGAACAACGCTAATCCAAGTGGCCAATAGAATAAGGCGGTAAGTGGTCGCATTTGCTGCTGCTCTTGTTCTACAGGCTCTAACTCATCTAAGAGTTGATAAATTTGAGCCATCGATTGGCTGTCACGTGCTCTAAAATATTTACCGCCAGTTTGTTGGGCGATTTTTGATAATGTTTGCTCGTCGAGCTCGCTTGATGGATTAACGCGTCGGGTACCGAATAAAGAGCGTTGCTCCATTACATCTGCGCCAATACCAATGGTGTAAATCGTAATGTTCTTCGCCACAGCAAGCTCTAATGCCTGCTCTGGTGTGATTTTTCCAGCGGTGTTCTGCCCGTCCGTTAAGAGCAGTAAAACACGGTTTGATTCTTCTTTTGCTTCAAAGCGCTTTACCGCCAGTGCCATTGCGTCGCCAATCGCGGTTTTCTTGCCGACCAAGCCCAGCACTGTTTCATCAAGCATTTGCTTAACCGTTTGTCGGTCATAAGTCATCGGTGTTTGCATATAAGCGTCATCGGCAAAGAGTATCAGGCCGAGTCTGTCACCGTTTCGTCTTTCTATGAAATCGCCAAGCAGGACTTTTAGCATCTGCAGGCGATTGATCGTTCGCCCATTAATGTTCATGTCCTCAACTTGCATACTGCCAGAAAGGTCAACAGCAATCATCATTTCGCGGCCTTCGGTGGGAATGTCTACTGCGTCTCCTAGCCATTGAGGTCGACTTGCTGCTAAAACAACTAATAGCCAGACTAGGCTTAATAGCACAGTTGGTAGTTTACTGGAATTCGATACGGTTGCATTACCGTCAATCCCATCGATTAACGTTGGTATTCTGAGTGCAGCACTTTGCACTTTCTTTTTGGCGGGTAAGAAATAAACTAGCAACGGTAGTGGCAGTGCCACTAACAACCAAGGCCATGCAAAACTAATCACCGTATGCCTCCTTGCTTGTTAAGTTTTTGTTTATGTTTTGGTTTAGCTCATGTGATGCTGCGTTCTGTGAAACTTTCTTAGGCGGAAGTGCATGTTGTAGCCAATAGAGCGTTGCTTGATTAAACGCTGTTTGATCTATACCAGAAGTGGCTTGATAACACTCGGATAAATAGTTTTGTATTTGTTGGCTAAACTTGCCTTGTTTGCTTTCTGGCAAGCAATTTTCTAAAAATGCTTTGAGTGCATCTCCATGTAGCTGCGCAATGGCCGAGCGAGGGAAATAATGCATTAAAGCGACTTTCAGTAGTGTTAACGTTTCTTGCGGTGTTTTGGCGTCTTTAACTACCTCTAACACTTGTTTTTTCACTTTTCTGTCATTTCGAAACTTCATAAAGACACGCACGCCTATCACGAAAATAACCAACGTGAGCAATAGTAGTATCCACCAACCTGGCGCAATTGGATATTGGTGCACTTGCTCTGGTAAATGAATATCTTTTAGTTGTGCTAACGGATTCATTGCATTGCTCCGCTAGTGAGTTGTTGTTCTAATGTTTGCCCTGCAGATAAACTGAAAACTCGAGCACCAGCTTTAGTAAATAGTTGTTTTTTATAATGCATTTGCGCAGATACTTTTGCGTGATACTTCGCCTGAATGTTCTGGTCACCTAAGGTTAATTGCTGGCGCTGCTTGCCATCTGTCATGGCGACATTTGCTCGAAATCCAATATCAGGTAAGCTTTGTTCCAGCGGATCTACAATCAAACCAACCACTAATTCACAGTGGCGACTTAATTGTGTTAAGTGGCGGATACTTTGATCATTCACTGCATGGCCATCGGTAATCAGATAAACCAAACAGCCGGGTTTTGCGACCTGTCTTAAGCGCTGGCAATTCTGTTCAAACGCGAGTTCAAAATCAGTATCAGCAAGCGTCGGCTGATTATCGAGACTGTGTTGATGGATATCTTGTAGCGTGTGCAAGTAGTGCAGTGCGCCTTGCTTACGCGAACGAGGTTTACACTCTTGGTGATGTATTTCATTAAAGACGATACCACCTAAACGGTCGCCTCGACTTTTTGCATGCCAGGCAACCAATGCTGCTAAATGAGATGCTTGTATCGATTTTCGTAAAAGCTGAGAGCCAAACAGCATGCTCGCACTTAAGTCGGTAGCTATTAGTACTGGTCTTTCTACTTCTTCGCGGAATAGCTTGGTATGCGTTTTACCAGTGCGCGCTGTCACACGCCAGTCGATTGTGCGAATATCGTCGCCTGTTTGATAGTGTCTTACTTCGTCAAATTCCATGCCTCGCCCTTTACTGCGCGCGAGGTAATTTCCCGACATCTGTGCCTGTCGATTCTTGGAGCCTTTAAGATTGATAAGCCCAGCTTTACTCTGATATCGGAGAAGCTCCTCAATGGTTAGTGTTAAACCATCGGTATGGAGTTTGCTTAAGTCTTGCTGGACTTGATTAAAATCGACAGCCTTAGTTGCTCGGCTAAACCACTTCATTACTATAACCTTTTGCTAGACAATCTTTTAACTGATGCCCCTTCAATTGAATACTCGTTGTGATGACTTTAAACATTGTCCACGTTAAGCAATAGCGACATGTTCCAGTATATGGTCGATGACTTGATTGGTTGTAACGCCATCAGCTTCAGCTTGGTAGGTCAGTAACAGGCGGTGGCGCAGTACATTGTGCAGAACGGCTTGAACGTCTTCTGGACTGACAAAATCGCGACCGTGTAACCAAGCACGAGCACGAGAGCAGCGATCCAGTGCGATCGTCGCGCGAGGGCTCGCACCAAATGCTAGCCACTGTTTCAATTGGTCGTCATATTTCTCTGGCTGACGTGTCGCCATGATGAGGTCAACAATATACTGCTCAACAGCTTCAGCCATATGAATAGTTAGCACTTCCTTACGCGCAGTGAATATTTCTTCCTGCGATAAGGTACGCAATGGTTTAGTCTCTTCTTTTATCGCTTCACCACGGTTGAGCTTTAATATGGCTAATTCACTCGCCGCATCTGGGTAGTCGATGTCTAAGTGCATTAAAAAGCGATCCAACTGCGCCTCTGGCAGTGGGTACGTACCTTCTTGTTCGAGCGGATTTTGCGTTGCCATTACAAGAAATAGCTCCGGCAGCGGATAAGTGTTTCTACCGACTGTAATTTGACCTTCCGCCATTGCTTCTAACAATGCCGACTGGACTTTAGCAGGCGCGCGGTTAATTTCATCAGCGAGTACTAAATTGCGGAACAATGGGCCTGACTGAAACACGAACGTTCCGTCTTCTGGACGATAGATATCAGTACCTGTTAAATCGGCGGGTAAAAGGTCTGGTGTAAACTGTACACGATGAAAATCTGCTTCAAGACCATCAGCTAACGCATTGACAGCACGGGTTTTTGCAAGTCCCGGAGGTCCTTCAACGATCAAGTGTCCGTCGGCGAGTAGGGCGATCAGTAGATTTTCTACTAAAGCTTGTTGGCCGATAATTTGTGACGATAAATGCGTTTTAAGGGCGGTAAAATGTTCTATGCTCATAGCTAAATCTGTGCTTATTTGTAATTATTTTGTTGGTAAATCAAGTAGATTTTAAGACATTGCAATTTATATATGGTTCCAAGGGCTAAAAACAAGCTTTATCTTGTAAGAAATTATCGCAGCCTCATTGACCATTAGTTGGCTTTGAATGCGGGCATAACTTTATCCATATGCCAATTTCTTCGATACTCGGTTGCAATTGCGTTACCAGAATTCATTCTGATACTGCTATAAAGTAATGTTTTACTTCTTGTTTATTTCTGATTTACGTGCTGTAACAAGGCTTGGTTGAAAAAATTACTCTATCGGTTAGAATTGATTAAAATTCTCAGAGGTCTGACCTCTTAAAAGGAAGCATAATGACAAAGTCTAAAACAATTATGACACCAACGGGGGAGCGCATTGCTATTGTTGCAGGTTTGCGTACACCGTTTGCAAAACAAGCGACCGCTTTTCACGGTGTTCCTGCCGTTGATTTAGGTAAGATGGTTGTAAACGAACTCATGCAAAAGCATGAAATTGATCCAAAAATTGTTGATCAATTAGTTTATGGTCAAGTAGTTCAAATGCCTGAAGCGCCAAACATTGCGCGTGAAATCGTGTTAGGTACTGGTATGAATGTTCACACAGATGCGTATAGTGTCTCACGTGCTTGTGCAACGAGCTTCCAATCTACTGTAAACGTTGCTGAGTCTATCATGGCTGGTATCGTTGATGTCGGTATTGCTGGCGGTGCAGATTCATCATCAGTAGCACCAATTGGCGTGACAAAAAAATTGGCGCGCACCTTATTAGATCTATCAAAAGCAAAAACTATGGGTCAAAAGTTCTCGCTGATTCGTCAGTTAGGCTTAAAAGACTTATTACCTGTGCCACCAGCTGTAGCTGAGTACTCGACTGGCTTGTCTATGGGACAAACAGCAGAACAGATGGCAAAAACTCACAACATTTCGCGTGAAGATCAAGATGCATTAGCGCATCGTTCACATGTGCTTGCAACCGAAAGTTGGGCTGCTGGCAAGCTTGATGGCGAAGTGATGGCAGCACACCCAGAACCTCATAAGACATTCATCGAGAAAGATAATTGCTTACGTGAAAACTCTGAATTAGCAGGTTATGCACGTTTGCGTCCTGTATTCGATCGCAAGCATGGTTCAGTTACAGCAGCAAACAGTACAGCATTAACGGATGGCGCTTCTGCTATTTTATTAATGCGTGAAGGTCGTGCGAAAGAACTTGGTTACAAACCATTGGGTTATATCAAGAGCTATGCTTTCGCCGCTATCGATGTTTGGGAAGACATGTTAATGGGACCAAGCTACGCAACTCCACTTGCGCTAGAACGTGCTGGCATGGAATTAAAAGACTTAACTTTAGTTGAGATGCATGAAGCATTTGCTGCGCAAGCGCTAGCGAATATGAAAATGTTTGGCTCGAAAAAGTTTGCGGAAGAGAAACTAGGCCGCAGTAATGCAATCGGTGAGATTGATATGGACAACTTTAACGTGATGGGCGGTTCATTAGCTTATGGTCACCCATTTGCTGCAACTGGCGCACGTTTAATCACACAAACATTAAATGAATTGAATCGTCGTGGTGGTGGTGTTGGTTTAACAACTGCATGTGCCGCTGGCGGCCTAGGCGCAGCAATGATCGTGGAGACAGACTAATGACTGAGCAAGTAGATAACAGCGTATTTTCTATTGAGCGCCAAGAAAATGGTATTGCTCACTTAGTAATGGATGTAAAAGGCGACACCATGAACACGCTAAAAGGCGAGTTCGGTGAGCAAATTACAGCGATCTTAAAAGAATTAAAAGATGATAGCGGTATAACGGGTATTGTTGTTACAAGTGGTAAGCCGGATTCATTTGTTGCTGGCGCCGACATCAACATGCTGGCGAGCTGTCAAACAGCTGAAGAAGCAACAACGCTTTCACGACAGGGCCAAATGGTTTTCGATCAGATGGAAAACTTTCCTAAGCCTATCGTTGCGGCAATTAACGGTGCTTGTCTAGGCGGTGGTTTAGAGCTCGCGCTTGCGTGCCACACGCGTATTTGTAGCGACAACCCGAAAACTGCTTTAGGTGTACCAGAAGTTCAGCTTGGTCTATTGCCAGGTGGTGGTGGTACGCAACGCTTACCGAAGCTAGTCGGTATCCAAAAAGCCTTAGATATGATGCTAACAGGCAAACAGCTTCGTGCTAAACAAGCATTGAAAGCGGGCTTAGTTGACGATGTTGTACCTAATTCTATTTTGGTCGAAACAGCCGAAAAAGTGGCATTAAAAGGCAAAGTTAAACGCAAGCCGTTGAAGCGTTCTTTGATGGATAAAGTGCTTGAGGGCAATGCCTTTGGCCGTAAGGTGGTTTTCGATCAAGCAACTAAATCTGTTTTAGGCAAAACAAAGGGGAATTATCCTGCGCCGCTTAAAATTATTGATTGTGTTCGTGTTGGAGCAGAACGCTCTCCAGCAATGGGTTATCAAGTAGAAGCAGATCATTTTGGCCACCTTGTAATGACGCCTGAATCAGAGCAGCTTCGCAATTTATTCTTCGCTACCACAGATATGAAAAAAGAAGATGGTGTAGAAGGCATTAAGCCAGAAGAAGTTACCAAAGCAGCTGTCCTTGGTGGTGGTTTGATGGGGGGCGGTATTGCTTTTGTTACAGCTACTAAAGCTAAAGTACCTGTTCGTGTGAAAGATATTGCACATAACGGTATCAACGCAGCCCTTAAATACAGCTACGATATCTTGAATAAGAAAGTGAAACGTCGCTTTATGCGCCATAGCGAAATGCAAAAGCAGATGGCAGCGATTACCGGCACATTAGATTATTCAGGTTTCAAAGATTCAGACATTGTGGTTGAAGCAGTATTTGAAGATTTGAGTTTGAAGCAAAAAATGGTGGCTGACGTTGAAGCAAACTGTAGTGAAAAAACTATTTTTGCGAGTAACACATCTAGCCTGCCAATAGGTCAGATTGCTGCAAATGCAGAACGTCCAGAAAACGTGATAGGTCTTCACTACTTCTCGCCTGTTGATAAGATGCCGTTGGCTGAAATTATCGCTCACGAAAAATCATCAGATCAAACTATCTCAACAACGGTAGCTTTTGCCAAGAAGCAAGGTAAGACGCCAATTGTTGTTCAAGACAAAGCGGGCTTCTTCGTTAACCGTATTTTAGCGCCATACATGAATGAAGCAGCGTTGATTCTGCTTGAAGGCGAGCCGATTGAAAAAGTTGATAAAGCACTTGTTAAGTTTGGTTTCCCTGTTGGTCCAATGCAATTACTAGACGAAGTAGGTATTGATGTTGGTGCCAAAATTGGTCCGATTCTAAAAGCTGAATTAGGTGATCGCTTCACAACACCAGATGCTTTTGGCCGATTAATTGATGATGGTCGTTTGGGTAAGAAAGCCAACAAAGGCTTCTACTTATACGGCAAAGCGGCGAAGAAAGGTAAGAAGCAAGTCGATGAGTCTATCTATCAGTTATTAGGAATTACACCGGCAGGTAAAATGTCTGAAGATGACATCGCTAAGCGTTGTGTATATATGATGCTAAATGAAGCAGTACGTTGTTTGGATGAAGGTATCGTTCGTAATGCTCGAGATGGCGATATTGGTTCAATCTTTGGCATTGGTTTCCCGCCATTCCTAGGTGGTCCTTACCGTTACATTGATGAAGTTGGCGCAACAAATATCGTAAGCCAGTTAAACCAATGGGCAAATCAATATGGTGATCGTTATAAACCTTGTGATGCTTTAGTCGCAATGGCTGAGAATGGTAAAACCTGCTACGACGCGTAATTGAAGAACCTATGCGGTAATAATTGCCGCTTGAGCGGCATGTTAGATTAAAAAAGAGGCAATCATTGCCTCTTTTTTGTATTTATCGTTTGTGTATAAAACGTCCTAAATACTTTCAAAAATTAATCAGTTTTGATATTATTCTCGCCGCTTTATTAGGGTCATTACTCTAATTGTTAGATTGTTAGATTTACTATTTTAGGGCTTAAAAGCTCTCTCTATTTCGTTTCTCTTATTGAATATCGGCAAGTGTAGTATGTTGTTACTTTTGTTATTAGTTAGTTTAGTTAGCGGGATTTTCTTTTACTGTCAGGCATTGTCTAGTGGCTTAGGGCGACGCAGATGGACTGTGGGCGGTTTAATTCTTGGACCGGTGCTTTGGCCTATGTTCTGTATGCAAAAGCGCATGAAGCTTAACAAGGCGTTCGGATTGGATTGTTTGATTTTCCGTGCTTAGCTAGTGACAGGTTGTTTATTGCTTCTATCGCAGAGAAAAGAGTTCTAGACGTTTAGTCTGAATTTTTTTGGATTGAGAGGGGGGAATAATATTCCTAGCGGTCAATACGCTAACATCCGTGTAGCATATTCCGAATTATACAAGAGATTGTTACTTCCACCAGTCAGTGGCAGGCATCTCTTTGATTTCAATTGACTTGGCAATATTATTTTCTTTTTTTACGTCAGTGAATAGTGACTTGAGTAGTTTAATCATTAGATACGCACCTGCTTCTTAACATTACCGATACGCACCTGCTTCTTAACATTACCGATACGTACTTGCTTCTTAACATTACCGATACGCACTTGCTTCTTAACATTACCGATACGCACTTGCTTTTTAACGTTACCGACAAGCTGTTCTTGGCTTGCAGATTCTATAACGTTGTTTTCAAGAGCAGTTTCCGCTGGTGAAGTTAATGCTAATACGGCTGACATTACTAACTCAGTTAACATAGTATTTTCCTTGTGGTTTATTGTTATTACGCCACTAGGTATGCTAGATATATGCCAGTTGAGTCTTAATGTGCAAACTTAGAATATATTTAACTAAAACAATTGCTTACATTGGCGTTTGAATGTGTTTTGTTTTTTGACGCATACACTTATATAAAAGCGGCAATGGTCAAATTAATGACATTGCCGCTTTTATGTAAGTGTATGGAATTTGGGGTTAATTTAGTTCTTTGGGAACTGCTCGGCAGTTATGAAGTTAGACCTTAATACTATGCCGAAAATGTTGAACGTGTGTTTATTACATGCTTAACCACTTACTCAACTAAATGCAAAACTATGATTGCAGCTTACTGGTTGAGTTATCGGTTATTTGATAGCTCAATAAATACTTCTGGAATTCTGGTTCTGGTAGCGGTTTACTGTACAAATAACCTTGTAGTTGCTCACAACCAAGACCTGATAAGAAGTTGAGTTGGTTATTGTTTTCAACGCCTTCTGCAACGACTTGCATTCCCAAGTTATGAGCAATCGTGACAATGGTTGCAACCATGTTCCTGCCTTGCTCGGAGACTTCAATATCATCTACGAATGCTTTGTCGATCTTAAGCGTATTGAGCGGGAACTTCTTAAGATAAGCAAGTGAAGAGTAGCCAGTACCAAAGTCATCTAGAGACAAATGTATACCCATAGCACGAATTTGCAACATGGTATCGATTGCCTCTTGCGGTGAGTCCATTACTGTACCTTCAGTAATTTCAAGCTCTAGATATTTAGCAGGTAGTTGGCTTTCTTGTAAAATTGCAGAAATGGTTTTAACTAAATTAGGCTGAGTAAACTGAACAGCTGACAAGTTAACCGCAACCCGGCCGTCAAATAGACCTGCGTCAACCCAACGTTTGGCGGCATAACAAGACTTTCTTAGAACTACTTCACCAATATCTATGATTTGTCCTGTTTCTTCTGAAACTGGAATAAACACGAGCGGGCTGATAACGCCCTTGGTTGGGGTTTCAAAGCGGACAAGTGCCTCCATACCGGCAATCTTGCCTGTCGCGATGTCAATTTTGGGCTGATAAAACACGGAAAATAGACCGTCTTTCAAACCATGGCGAATCAGGGTCTCTACCTGAATGCGCTGAACAGCTTCTTTATTCATGGAGTCGCTGAAAAATTGATAACGGTTACCGCCGTTATTTTTAGCATGGTACATTGCGGTGTCTGCATTTTTCAAAAGCTCTTGTGGGGTAGCACCATCTTCAGGGTTGAGCACGATACCAATACTGCTGAACAATACGAGTTCTTGATTCTTAACTTTTAAAGGTAGAGCGATCAGTTTAAGAATACTTTTTGCTAGCGAAGTAATTGTGTGAATATCGTTTGTATTCTCGATAATCACACTGAACTCATCACCACCCAGACGGTAAACGCTGGTTCGCTTACTAGCGATTTTACTGATGCGTTTAGCAACTTCGATAAGGATACTATCACCCACTTGGTGGCCCATCGAATCGTTGATTTTCTTGAAGTTGTCTAAATCAAAAACAAGCAGTGCATGTGGCACCTTGCTTTTCATTAGCTTTAGTTGGTTTGCTTGGAAGAAAGAACGGTTAGGTAAGCCTGTTAGTGTATCTGAGTTAGCTAGTCTTCTTAGATCTGCGTCAGTTTTCTTGCGTTCTGTGATATCCGAAAATACACCCACAAAATGCGAAATATTATTGCCGCCATCTCTAATTACATCGAGAGTTAGATCTGTGTAATAGGTCTCATCGTTATTGCGCTTACTTTCGATTTCACCTTGCCAGTTACCATTAACTACTAAATGCTTTTTGATCGATTGAGTAAAAGTGTCAGGGTAGCGCTCAAACTTAAGAGATTTTCCTAACATTTCAGCTTTGCTGCGGCCAGTTATACGGACGAATGATTTATTGACGTCTACGATGGTAAATCGACGATCATAAATAACAACGGCATCTGAGATGTTCTCGATACACTTAGCAAATAGCTTTAAGCGTTCTTCAGCTTTCTTGATGTGAGAAATGTCTTTTAAAGTACCCGTCATCCGAGACGGTTGATCATTCTCACCTCGTTCAACGACTTTACCACGATCAAGAACCCAGACCCATTGATTGTTCTTATTCTTTACGCGATACGTAGTCTCAAAATGCTCTGTTTCTTGATCGAAGTGTGCATTTAGCGCGTCTTTAACGTGGTCTAAATCATTCGGGTGGATGTTAGTTTGATCTGTCCCTACGTTACGAGTACCGTCTTGCGGAAAGTCTAGAATGCCCCAAATATTTGAGCGGAATATCTTTTTGGTTTTGATATTCCAATCCCACATTTCATCACCGCTTCCCCATAAAGAAAGCTTTAATCGCTCTTCACTTTGCTTAATTTGGCTGTGGTATCGCTGTCTATGCCTTAATTGTTGCAAAAAGTATAAAAGTAGTAATGACAGCACTAAGCTATATACGGCAATGGCGCCTTTACCTAACCACCAAGGGGGTAAGATGGTCATTTTTAAATCTGTGCTTCGCTTCTCTCTTGGGTTAAATGTGTCAAACACTTCTACTTTAAAGGTGTAATCACCTGGGCTAAGGTTTGTGTAGGTTGCGCTGCGGTTATATATATCTGTTTCGATCCACTCTTCTTCTAAGCCGTCTAATCGATATCGGTATGCTGTCTGGTTGGCGAACTTATTTAGTGGCGAAGCAAAACTAAGCTTTAGTGGGAACTGTTTGTATGCAACATTTATATGATCAATTGTACTCGGGTTGCCCTCAAGTTCGATAGAGGTAAGGGACTTATTTGCGATTGAGATGTCTGTAATTATTGGCGCTGAAAGAGATTGTTTCGTCTTTAAAATTGACTCTGGAGATAGTTTGAAATAGCCATTAGAGCTACCAAATATTATGTCACCTTCTCTTGTTTTCAATGAGGAGCCGAAGATGAATTCACTATTTGGAGCGTTGAAATCAGAATCTACTCGTCGCACTGTCATTAGTGAAGTGTCGATTACAGAAATGCCTTTATTACTGCCAATCCAAGCATTGCCATCATTGTCTATGACTACATCCGAAATATAGTTATTTATTAGTTGGTTGTTTTCGTTAAATAAATAACTCTTAGTCAAATCTAGTGAAATCGCTAATAATCCGTGACTACCAGAGTTTAACCAATAGTATTCAGAAGACTGCTTGATACTAGTTGCAATAAAACTACCGCGACCAATGGAGCTTAACGACAATACAAAAGTAAATTTGTCCGCGTTCTCTTGATACTGATAAATATTCTTGCTTTCTGTTATCAATAATAAACTACCGTCCTCTTGCACTGTAATCGCGCTCAGAGACTCTTCCCCTTCGGGAATAGCTTGCGTATTAGAGCCTCCCTTTAGGTCTATGCAAGTAAGCCAGCCTTTCTCATTGATAAAGCAAATCTTATGGTCAAAATAGCTGATCGCGTTATTGGGAGGTAGGTGTTTGTTATCCCATGAAGTGATAAAACTTGTGATTGAGCTATTTACTGACGTTTCATATAGCCTTCCATCGTCTGAATAGATAAGGACCTTAGAACCATTCTCTATTGAGAGTAGTTGATTGACCTCTATTCCTAACTCTAGTTTGTATGCCTCTTTTTTATTTGGCGCTTTTTCATAAACATCGCCCTCTTCATTTAACAGCCAAATATTTCCGTTCACCAGCTCGATAACTTCACTGATTGAATTTTGGTCGCCAACTAAATGGTTTAATTCGCTTTTTATCAGATTATAGTTTGGGTGGTTGTTATAAATACCTTCGCCATAAGTCCCTAACCATAGATGTCCGCTTACTGATTTGAGAGTAGACATTACCCAAGCTTCTGACGATACGGGTAAGCTATTGGTCTGGATTTCTATAGTGTTTGCTTCAAATGTATACCGATCTATGGAAACTAAACCGTTTGAAGTTCCCAAAACAACAGTATGTTCATCGTACTCTGTTACGGTTCGTATAGTGTCAGATAATAGCTTACCTTGAGTTGATTCGAATGTCTGATGAGCGATTAATTCTTGCTTAGGAGTGAAAATATATAGACCGTTATTGGTTGCAAGCCAATAGTTTTCATCAATAACCTTGAAATCGAACATACCAGTTGCATCTACAGCAAATCCCCATTTTGCAGAGGCGTTGCCATTTGCATTTAAGCGCTTGCCTCTCGATAAGGACTGATTTGCGATATAAATGCCATTTGAAAAAGTGCCAAACCAGTAATCATTGTTGTTGTCCTGAAATACCGTTTTTATTTCAACTAATGCGTTCTGGATATCGTCGATTACAATGCGTGTAAAGTTTTCACTTGTTGGATTAAAGCGATGCAAACCACTTTCAGTTGCAACTAAAAGCTCTGTGGCACCGTTTTTATTTTTACCCTCATAGATTGTCCAGATGGTATTGTCTTTAAGTGAGCTTTTATCATTTTCTAAAGAAAAAAAGTTCGTGAAATTATCTTGCTCTCGATTGTAGCGACTTAATCCATTTGCTGTGCCAACCCAGAGGACTCCACTCTTATCTATATACAAAGTTCTTACGAAATTATTTGCGAGCGAAAATCGGTTGTGGATGTCGTTCCGATAATGGACAAAATCAAACCCATCGTAGCGATTAAGCCCATCCTCTGTGGCAAACCAAATAAAACCCTGGTTATCTTGAGCGATGGAAAACACGTAACTCTGAGATAAACCGTCGGCTGTTGAGAATCGTTTAAAACTTAACTGTTTGTTGCTTTCTGATGCGGAAATTGATGTACTCAGTAATGAAACGAGTATGAATACAATCGAAGGTAAACGGGACAAATTAGCTTTTAATAAGGCAAACAACAACAAAAACTTCACAAAACAACCTATTACCAAACGTTATCGGCCTCTACTCGATAGCGTGAGGCATATATTATTATGTGCATCCACCATTTAAACTAATGCTTGCTCGCAAGTCAATCAGCATAAGACGATATCTGATAACCTATCGGTAAAATTGAAGAATACTTTAGCGCTTTTTACATTGAGTTGATCCAATTCTATGACGTGAGAGATTTAACGTTAGTATTTGTGGCGGAATGAGTGGTTGAACGCTTCGTTGTCACTTAACACTAGTGCTGAACGATCGTGCCAATCTTCCGTTAACTCTTTTTGCTTTGAAGAAATTAAGGTGGCTCTAGAGGTAAATGCATTGTCGTAATGCTGGTGCAAGCTAGTACGAATAAAGTGCTTAATATCGTCAAGCGTAATTTTATTGATCGCATTGAGCAATAATTGCTTTCTATTGAATTGATAATCTTGATTATTAATCGCTGCCCAAAATCTTTGGCTCTTGGTACGCAAGCTCGTATCTTTTTCCTTCAATTGAGCTGTTAAGCCCTGTTTGAAGATATACCATTGTTCATTATCTATTTGATCGATATGCGCTACAGCATTGCTAATGAAACCATCAATAGCTTTCGTTAATTCTTCGGCAGATGTATTAGGCGATTGGATATAGAACCCTATTCCTGGATAGCGACTAATAGGGATATAGCCAATGTTGACCAAATAACCATATTGTTTTTCTGTTCTCATTTCTTGGAAGAAAACAGGCGCTAACAGATGACTCGTAATCATAGTTGTTGCGGTCGCTTGTTCCGATTTTTCAGCTACGGCGTAATAACACACTGTTGCATGGTCGTGATTGGGCAAACAGACAGGTAATATAATTTCTTGTTGTTCGGCTAAATCTGTGACGGGGCATGCCACTTGATTGCGCTTGTCGTAGTTGTGTCCGAACGCCTCTTTAATGACGGTAGATATTTCGTGTGCATGTGACTCAAGCCAATTACCATGGATAAGTACTTCCAACGTAATGTGCTCGAATAATTTGCGGGCAAATACTCTAAACTGATCAACAGTTACTAATGATAATGCCTTACTCAGGCTTTCTGCACATGGATTATTCGGTTGCATAAAAGCACTTAAGCGTGAAAAAAGTTGCGATATTGACTTACTTTTATCCGCATTTTCCCAATGCTTAAGCAGCTGCGCTTTAATTAACAAAAACTGTGCTTCGTCAAAGTGTTGCTCAGTTAAGCTATTTAAGAGTTTGGATAACAGCAATGGCTGTTTTTCGCTTAATCCTGACAATTGCAACGTGATGCCACTTTGGTGTGCGTATAAGTTGTAGTGAATACCCGCTAACTCAGCGTCGTAGTGCTCCTCTATTACTAAGCTCGTAAATAGATCAGTAAATAAACGCGTCATTGCTATGTTTTCACTTGATGAAACTGCAACTGGAGAGTCTATACAAATATAAATATAGCCCTTGGGGACTTTGTACGTTGTGTCTTGTTTGTACCAAACGCATAGCCCGTTTTCACTTTCTAGCATACTAGGAGTGTTGGAGGCTAAGACGTGTGGGTGCACTTTAGGCGATTCCACGATGTATGGGTTTTCATCTGGCAAATGTAATTCGGGAATCACAGTAACGTTTGAAAGTGCTTGAATTCTATCGTCGCCAATTTTTTCTATATGATAGGGAACTTTGTACCATTTAGTCGTATTGCTACAGTCGTGATCTTGCCCTATTTTAACAATGCGACAATTCTCAATGTGGATAAAAGACAGTATTTCATTTACTGATGATTCGCAGACACCTTCCATGACAAAGTCACCAAAAATGTAATCCTCCACAGGGTAATGTTGCATACTGATTACCAACTGATTGACAGAATCAATGGGTTTTAATTTTTCGAGATATTCGAATGCAACATTAGCCAATTTTTGTTTCTCATAGTAAACGTAATGAGGCAAAGGTTGTGTTTTAAGTAGTTCAATGTAACTGAATACGACATCGACAACATCGTCTAAGTGCCGCTCGCCGTTTTCTGTAAGCGAAATGCTGATGTTGAAATCTTTGAAGTTAGAACCATTTATCCCCGAGCCAGCCGTTAGACCTAAAGCCCACTGCTTTGCCTTTAAATAGGAAAGTATGCTGCCTTTACCTTCATGCCCTAGGAGGTAAGTAAGTAGTGACTCAGGCTTGTGTTTGTAATACTTATCTATGCTTGGTAGTGCAAAGCTGATGATTAGTTGACGCTCATTCTTCACGGGTTGAACGCTAATTTCGACACCTAAATGTTCAGGTAAATATAGAGGTTGCGTTATGTTTTTCTTTTGTCCTCCTGAGGGGATGGTTTCAAAATATTGATGAGCAAGATTCTTCAGTGACTGAACCGGAATAGGCGCTTCTATCACTAACGTCATTAGTTCAGCGCGATAATAACGCTCAAAATAGGCGGCAATATCATCTCTGACTTTACTTGCCTCTGTATCTCCTAAGGTATGTAAATTACCCACAGAGAATTGTGAGAAAGGATGTGCTTGGTTAACAGTTGCTTTGTGAACGTCATATAACCTGCGGATATCATCTTTTAACTTAAGCTTAAATTCAGCGTCAATATTTTGCCGTTCTGAGTCAACAAGCTCTTCAGATAGCAATGGCGCTATGAAAAAGTCAGCAAATCGTTCTAATGCTGGCGTTAGATGAGCGTGATGAATATCAAAGAAGTAACACGTATGTTCCGTGCCAGTCCACGCGTTATTATGACCGCCGTGTTGGCTGATAAACTTTTGATACTCGCTGCCGTCTGGAAATCTTTCTGTTCCCAGAAATAACATATGCTCTACAAAATGTGCTAAGCCCTCACGGTCTTTAGGATCGTCAAAATGCCCTGCGTTGACAGCAAGCGCTGCAGCAGCTTTATCCGATTCCATATTTTCAATGAGTAAAACTCTAAGGCCATTGTTTAATGTAATGGGAAGGTAGTGTTTTTTGTCATTAGGGCTTTGTTTCAACAATAAACTCCTATCAAACACTTATATCGAACCACTGATCAGAAATTTGTGTTAGTAATTATAATTATGTTTTTGCTATAAATTACCTCATGGAATAACACGAGTCTAATTTATTCTTAAGCGTTGTTACTAATTCTCCATACTTTCTTTTACTATAGCTGGAATTTTTTTGGTGAACCGCGTTTTTTGATGTGCGGGAGATAAACTATGCAGATTTTTATTATGCGTCACGGCGAAGCCAGCATGGAGGCAGAAACAGACGCACAGCGACCACTGACTAGCCAAGGTCAGCTGGAAGCGGAACTCATGGGAAAGTGGATGGAAAAAATGTCACTTGAGTTCGATGTTATTTGGGTAAGCCCTTATATTCGGGCACAACAAACTTTTTCTTTTGTCTCAAAGTCTTCTGTTGCCAAAGCAGCACCTAGAACCTTGTCGTTCATAACACCTTCTGGTTCACCAGGCGAAGTACATGACTTTATTGATGGCGAGTGTGCAAGTGGTTACATACAGCGCCTTCTTATCGTCTCGCATATGCCTCTAGTGAGTTATTTAACTTCAGAATTAACATCACACCAACAGGCACCGCTGTTCCAAACAGCCAGTGTTGCCGAAATTAATTACAATTTAGATACTATGATCGGCGAATTGGTGCGTATGGTTTCTCCGGTCGATCTTTGTTAAAGCTGATGCCTACCAAGTTAAATAAGATATGCCTTAATATTTGTCTTTAATGTCTATTAGCGCGAGTAAAGCGCCATCTCCGCCATATTCTAAAGGTGCTTGGTGAAACGCTAAGACATCAGGGTGCTGGACTAACCAGTGCGGCACTTTGTTTTTCAATACTCTATTGCCAATCCCATGCACGATACAAACGCAGCGAACGTGCTCTTTATGGCAAGCAATTAAAAGCGCAGCAATTTCCCGTTTTGCATGCTCTTGGTTAAGTCCATGTAAATCAAGAATAAGTTCGGGTTGATAAATCCCGCGTCTTAGGTTCTTTGCTTCATAACTATCGACACCTTCGCGCACATATTTCATCGGACCTTGATGTGAAAGATCAGGTTCAAACTCATCGGAAAAATGGAACTCTGCGCCTTGGCGAGTTGTTAAGTGGTTTTGACGATTAGCGCTTTGTTGCGGTTTAGGTTTACGGTGCACAACTTTGTCTTGCTTTAGCTGCTTTACATTGGCCGCAGCTTCTTTGAAAAGTTGTTTTTCATCGCTTGACAATAAATCTTTAAATTTCATCTGAAAGGTCGACATTTATCGGATAATTAATGATATATTATCCAGCTATTTTTGTCTTCGGCTGTAATCGATTTCTGACTAATCCTCTTACGGTAAGTTGAGCTAGCTATCTTATATTTGCTAGGAGTACCTGCAGCCTACACGCTTTTCCGGAAAAACTATGACTGACGCTGACATTATTGAACAATTATCGAGTATTGAAGACTGGGTGCGCTGGTCGGCAAGCGAGTTTAATCGTGCAGATCTCTTTTTTGGTCATGGGACAGATAATGCTTGGGATGAAGCGGTTAATCTTGTGATGTTTTCAGCCGCATTACCGGTGGAGCGATACGAACAAGCCAAAGCTGCTAAACTTCTTTTTCCTGAAAAAGAAGCGTTGTTTTCTTTAATAGCACGTCGTATTCAAGAACAATTGCCCGCTGCTTATCTGACTAATCAAGCGAACTTCGCAGGCCTTTCATTTTATGTCGATGAGCGAGTTCTTGTGCCTCGCTCACCGATAGCGGAGCTTATCGATAACAAGTTTATACCTTACTTAAAAACAGAAGAGCAAAAACGTATTCTCGATTTATGTACTGGCAGTGGTTGTATCGCTATTGCTTGTGCTTATGCTTTCCCAACTGCAGAAGTAGATGCCTTAGACTTGTCGATTGACGCATTGAATGTCGCACAGATTAATATTGAAGGTCATGGTCTAATGGAACAAGTTATTCCTATTCAATCTGATCTTTTCGCTTCTGTTGCGCAAGAAAAATATGATTTAATCGTAACCAATCCACCGTATGTAGACCAGGAAGACGTTGATTGCTTGCCTGCAGAGTTTACACACGAACCAGAAATGGGGTTGGGCTCTGGGCACGACGGGCTAGATATCACACGTGAAATATTGGCCAAAGCCGCACAACACTTAACTGATGATGGTATATTGGTATGTGAAGTTGGCAACTCTCAGATTCATGTCGAAGCAACTTACCCAGATGTTCCTTTCCATTGGGTTGAGTTTGAACGTGGCGGACACGGTGTTTTTGTACTCACTAAGCAACAGTTAGATGCTTATCAAGAAATCTTTAATAAACAGGTAGTAGTTAGATAATGTCGGGTAATTCATACGGAAAATTATTTACAGTCACCACGTTTGGTGAAAGTCACGGTTTAGGATTAGGAGCTATCGTAGATGGCTGCCCTCCAGGTATTGAATTAACAGAAGCTGATCTTCAAGCAGATCTCGACCGTCGTAAACCTGGCACATCTCGTTACACAACTGCACGCCGTGAAGCTGATCAAGTAAAGATCATGTCAGGTGTGTTCGAAGGTAAAACGACTGGCACGCCAATCGGATTAGTTATCGAAAACACAGATCAACGTTCAAAAGATTACGGCAACATTGCACAAAGCTTCCGTCCAGGACACGCTGATTATACTTACACACAAAAGTATGGTTTCAGAGATTACCGCGGTGGTGGACGTTCTTCCGCTCGTGAAACAGCGATGCGAGTTGCCGCTGGCGCGATTGCTAAAAAGTATTTAAAAGAGAAAGTGGGCGTAGAAATCAAGGCCTGTGTAACGCAAATTGCTGATGTTAAAGCTGAGCAATTTGATTGGGACATCGTTGAGACTAACCCATTTTTCTTCCCTGATGCGTCAAAACTTGAGCAATTGGATGAAACCTTACGTGGCATTATCAGACAAAAAGATTCAATCGGCGCAAAAATCACTGTGTTAGCGACAGGCGTTCCAGTTGGTCTTGGTGAACCTATTTTTGATCGATTAGATGCTGAAATTGCGCATAGCTTAATGAGCATTAATGCGGTAAAGGGCGTAGAGATTGGTGATGGTTTTGATGTTGTTAATCAGAAGGGCTCTGACCATCGTGACGAGCTAACGCCAGAAGGCTTTAGTAGTAACCATGCTGGCGGTGTGCTCGGTGGTATTTCTTCAGGCCAACCAATTATTGCCAATATTGCATTAAAGCCAACATCGAGTATTGGTGTTAGTGGTCAAACCGTTGACCAAGACGGACAGCCAATGGATATTATTACTAAGGGTCGCCACGATCCATGTGTTGGTATCCGAGCTGTGCCTATTGCAGAAGCAATGATGGCGTTAACTTTGATGGACCACTTTTTAAGGCATCGTGGCCAAAATGCTGATGTGCAATGTACCACGCCCATTATTGAATAGACTGAATTGAATAGACTGAATTGAATAGATTGAATTTAATGGAGCGAAATAAATAGTCTGAAATGAATTCGCTCAGATAAAATTCGCGTTGACGGCTCGTTATTACGAGCCGTTTGTTTTTCTGGCAACAACTAAATGTTAGCCAAAGATAGCATTTATCCTAAAGCCACTTAGCATTTGTCTTGTTGGTCGGTATACTGACCGTTGTTTTCCAACTTTTCTAAATTTATGCCCGCTATTTTCTATAACGTTCGAGATTTCATACGTTTATCTAACAGCCACTTTTGGTACTACGCGGTACTCGGATTGGCTGTACCATTTTTGGCCGTCTTTCTTGAAGGTCGAGGATTTAACTCGCTTCAAATGGGGGAGATTCTCGCGGTGTTTATGGCAACACGCATTGTTGGGCCCACATTTTGGGCAATGCTAGCTGATAAAACAGGTAAACAGCTCCCTTATATTCGTTTAGGTGCAACGTTAGCGCTACTAAGTTTTATTGCGTTGTTCTTTGTTGATGGATACTGGCCGATCATCATCACATTAGCGTGTTTTAGTATTTTCTGGACGGGCATGCAGCCACAGCTAGAAGTACTCACCTTAATGTCGATACGTCGAAGTGCGAAGTTCTATGCTCGTATTCGGCTTTGGGGCAGTATCGGTTTTATTGTAATTACGATGATTTCTGCTGAAGTCATTGGCATTTTTGGCAGTGAAAGTTTTATCGTATTGGGCTTCTTTATCCTGTTGGGCCTCTGGCTATCAACATTTTGGCTTAACGATATCAAGGGTTCTCAAGCCGCAACGAAAAGTCCTGATGACAGCGGTATTGTGTCACGCCTCATTGCGCCAAGTTTCTTGCTTTTCTTTATCGCTGGCTTACTGTTACAACTGAGCTTTGGGCCATATTATTCCTTTTTCGCCCTTTATCTTCGCGATCTAGCCTATCCAAGCTATGCGGTTGGCGTTCTACTCTCAGTTGCAGTGATTGCTGAGATTGGAATTTTTATTATCGCGGGGCGCTTATTCAAGAACTTCAGAATCAAAGTGCTGATTGTTTTCAGCTTATTAGTGACCGCTTTGCGGTGGTATTTAATGGCTTACTTCGGTGACGTCGCATGGCTCTTGGTGTTGACACAGATTACACATGCGGCGAGTTTTGGTTTGTATCACAGTGCTTCAATGCAATACATTCAGCGCCACTTTACACTAGCACAGCAAAATAGAGCTCAAGCGGTATATGTAAGTGGCGTTTATGGAATTGGCGGAGCGATTGGAGCTTACTTAGCTGGCTTACTATGGTTAGATGGAGCTGGTGCAGAGCAGTCTTTCATTTTTGCAGCAAGTGCTGCATTGATAGCCGCCATAATTGGATTATTTATCAATATAAAGCACATAGATCCGAAAAAGCATCGGGATTAAAAGTGAACACTAATACCAATTTAATGTAATTGGTATTATTTCTAATTCAGCGGTCGATAAAACGCTTTTTTAAGAGACCTATAATAATAATTCGGCACTAAAAAGGC
The DNA here is from genome assembly GCA_022448425.1 of Thalassotalea sp. Taxonomy (GTDB): domain Bacteria; phylum Pseudomonadota; class Gammaproteobacteria; order Enterobacterales; family Alteromonadaceae; genus Thalassotalea_F. Next base: position 36,849 of record JAKVCY010000195.1, read on the forward strand.
AGCTATTTAGCTGCCTTTTGGTTTTGTTGCGCCGGAGATAGCCGTAAGAAAAAGCTAGGATTCAAAATAAATCATCATTTCTGCTGCTTCGCAGTGGCAGTCAAAACCACATAAAATGCAGTCGTAGCCATTCAGTGCGTCTTCGCGCCACTTATCAGGATGTGATTTAATTAGCTTGCCGCCACATTTAGTGAAGTATTTTACTGCGCTATTGCCTGGGCTCTGCTTCCATAGGTGGCTAACGCCTGCTTTTGCGCCTTGTTGTTGTGCCGCAGCGATTGAGCGTTTGAGTAATTCGCTACCAATGCCGTATCCACGGTAGTTCTCGTCTACCGTGTTACATTTGAAATAGCACACGCTTTGTGGTGAAACCTGCCAAAGCTCAGGACTACACCATTTATCTATTTCCCAATTACCAACGGCATAAGTGAGTCTAAACCCGACGAGTTTTTCACCATCGAGGGCAACAAAACCAGCATTAATACCGTCTTTAATACCTTTATTGACCCAAATAGGTGTATTATCCATGTCCATGTAACCCTCACCATGCACATGGTTGGCGAGGGCGATCACTTGAGCAAAATCGCGCTCGGTAATTTCTCTATAAACTATTGTTGTCATATCAATCAGTAATTGCGTTTATCCGCTTGAACTAACGTCAAAAATAATGGCATAGTTTGCCACTGTTTTAACACCTCCGCACCCTTTATTGACGATGTACGATCCTTTACATGACAAAATTCCCGGCGTAAACGACAGTTACCCTAACAGCTACTGGGCTGACATTTCTGGCGAAGCACCAGAGAACGATGGACAGCTAAATCAAACCCTTGAAACCGATGTTGTGATTATTGGCGCTGGTTTTACGGGCCTTTCTTGCGCGTATCACCTTGCCAACAATTACGGCATCAAAGCGATTGTGCTCGAAGCTAACCAGACAGCATGGGGCTGCAGTGGCCGCAACGCGGGCTTTGTACTTAAAAGTTCTGGCCGGAAATCATTCACGCAAATGGCGAGTGATTGGGGCGAAGAGGTTATGCGTGGCATTTACGACGAAATGGCGGCTGGCGTCGATACTGTCAATGAGCTCATTGGTAAGGGGATTGACTGTGACCAGCAAGCACCGGGATATATTAAGGTTGCGCACAAGCCGAACAAGTTAAAAGAGCTCATTAATCTGTCAGAGATTCAACGAAAGCAGTTTAATTATCAGGTTGAAATACTGGACCAACAGCAAGTTAGAAGTCAGTACATGGACGATCAAAATGCTTTTGGAGCGATTCGGTACACGGATGGCTTTGGCTTAAACCCCTTGAAACTTGCATGGGGATACCAGAAGTTAGCGCGTGAAGCTGGTGCCACAGTTTACATAGGCTCTCCGGTAACTTCTTGGCGTGAAGACAAAGGTCGTCAAGTTGTATGTACGCCTAAGGGCGAAGTGCGTGCACAAAAAGTCGTGTTAGCGACCAATGGCTATACGCCGAAAGGTTTCCATCCTTTGGTGAATAACCGGTTCTTACCTGTGTTATCGCAAATTATTGTTACCGAGCTATTAACGGATGAGCAAATTCGTCAGTGTAATTGGCAAACCAATAATGTTGTGATGGACACGAGAGCGCTCAAGTACTACTACCGGAAATTACCTGATAATCGAATTTTGTTTGGAGGTCGCGGGGCGATTACTGGGAAAGCAGCACAAGACCCTTACTACGCTGATCGTTTACTTTCAGTGCTAAAGCAAAGTTTTCCGTCACTAAAAACACTCAATTACCAATATGCTTGGGCAGGCTGGATTTGTATGTCGCTTGACGATATTCCACATATTCACCACAACCCTTCTCAAAATATCTTTTATGCGATGGGCTACTGCGGTGCTGGTTTGTCGTTTTCTGCACAGGCAGGCAAGCGTCTTGCCGATAGCGTAGCAGAGCAAAAACTACCGGACTTACCGATTTTTAATCGCCACTTGGCTAAGTTCCCGCTAGCACCTTTAAGAAGAGTAGGGCAATGGGGTTACTTTCAGTATGGCAAAGTTAAAGATCGCTATTTCTAAGCTGTTTAGTTCGTTGAAATTGAACTTGAAGAAATAAGAAAGCCGCACAGTTTTAGCTAACATCAGCTAAAACTGTGCGGCTTTTTTGATAACTCTTTTGGTGAGAAGTTATTTTCTAAGCCGTATTTGATTCTATAACAGGTCAATACTCTTTATAGCAGAGGTAATGATACCTGAAGGCGAGGTAATGGTTATCTCTAATACGCCAGTCTCAGGGTCACCTTCTAGCGGGTTAATAATCACAAAGCTAATGGTGCTAGGGTTTAATGTATCAGGCACCGTGAAGCTTGTAATACCTTGTAAATCGCCGACTGTGCTAGAAATTGACACTAAGGTATCTCTAGGCATTGCCTGATTTGCCGTATCAGCGATATACAGATTGAAATTAATTGAGCTGTCGTCGGCTATATCAGGAATCGTTGCACTTACGCCCGTGTCGTTGTTTTCATAAACATCGCCATTTTGAGAATTAGTTAAACTAAATAAAGCGCTAGAGCTCGCCATGTCCATGACTAATGACTTTCTCACGTGTATAGCTTGGTTCCCTTCGCTTGCGCAGCTGTCACCTTGACACTGAGGGCCGTTAAACAGTCCATCTTGGGTGCTAAATGCGTTGTCGTTGTTGAAGTCTAAGAAGGTTTCACCATTGTCATATTGTTGGTTTTCATTGTCATCGCGATACGCTTCTGACATATCAACAAAACCTGATGCCTGCACGGTTGAACGACCAAAACCAGAAGATACAGCATTACTTACAATCGCATCGCCATCGGCATCATCAAAGGTGTTGTTACCATTAGTGTCAAAGAATGTTTCGTGACCTAGTGCTGTAGCTAATATTGTAATGCGGTGATCAGGTACTCTTGGTTCGGCACTAGTCCAAGTTACTGAACAGGCGCCATTAGTTGTCGTACAGCTCGGCTGGATCATGCCACCTTCGGTTGTAAAGTTCACCGTTGTACCATCAGGTACTGGGTTATTGAAGTTATCAGCAAGTTGGGCGGTAATCGTGGCTTCTACACCATTGAACATTGCAGCTTCCGGGTTATGAATGCTGGTAGAAATAGTAAGTGAACGTTGCTCAGGTAAACCTGTATTAACAGACAATAAGTCTGATTGGGTTTGCACTTCAATTGTTTCGCTATCAACGGTCATCGCAGATTTAGCGGTAACGCGCACTGCCGTAGGAACTGTACCAGCCGTTACTTTAGTAGTAATCACGCCTTCGCTATTGGTTAACCCCGATGTTGGATTAAGCGTTATTCCACCTACGCTTGTGTCTAGTACAAAGTCGACTTGCTGTTGTGCAAGTGGGTTATTAAGTGCACTTTTTACTAAGAAGGTTAAGGTTGAGGTTTCTTGCTTGCCTTGACCGCCTGTTCCCTTGAGTACAATAGAGGTTGGCTCAGCAGAAATAAATTCAATCGACCCCAATGACTCACCTGCTATTGAAATAACCGATGATGCAGTGCTGGTGATACCATTAACGGTAATAGAGGCGATGATAACGTCGTCAATACCACTTGAACCTGCACAGCTTAAGTCTTCAAAAGTCGCATTTGCAGCCCCTTTGATGGAAAACACACTATCGTCTAGATTAGCGTCACCACTTTGTGCACAGTTAGAGGTAAAACTTACAGCCGTTGGCGTTGTTACTAACTCGCCATTGCCATCAACTAATGCAACGCTAAGTCCCACGGTTCCACCGGCGCTAATGCTATCGGTACCTAGCGCAATTTCACCTTCAATAAAGCTGTCGTTGTCGTCTAGGTAACCAATACGAACACCTTCATCGACAATAACTGCATCCGCAGCTATCACTTCATAATTAATCCGAGCAGGTGATACCTCGCTATCATCAATTGATACGGTAATGACACCGGCACCCAATTGATCATTTCCTGAAAGCGATACGCTTGCCGTGCCTTCTGCATTAGAAAGGGCGGTGGTTGTTACAAGTTCACCGACATCGGCTGTGAAGGTGACGATTTCACCTTCTACTGGTTGGCTGTCTGCGTTGGTAAGTGTTGCCCTAATTTGTACTTGTTCGTCAGCTTTAAATTGGCTTGTGGCTACGCCGCCTAATAGTAGTTCTGCAGAGATGTTGAATGACTGCTCTGCTGGCTCAGTAGTAAACTCAAAATCCTGGGCATCTGATAGCGTCTCGAGCGATGCGGTTATCGTACCAGCACCACCCGCTAGATCTTCATTCGTCACGATCACAATTGCTTGGCCTGCGCTATTGGTGAGCTTTGTACTTGCAGACAATGCCCCTAACGTACTGTCAAAGGTGATCGTTCTGCCTGCAATGATGGCATTATTCTCATCGTAGAGAGTCGCTACGACAGTAACTTCCTCATCAGCTTCGAAGCTTTGTTGGGCTTCGCCACTAGCATTTTGGATAGCGAGTACAATACTCGTTGGAGTTGGATTAGAATCAGGGTCGGTAGTGTTTTCACCAGAGCTACCATTACAGCCCGAGAGTAGTGCAATACTTGCGATAATAATTGTTGCAAACAATTTTTTCATGGAGATGCCTATTGAAGGTATTGTTTTTATTAACGTTAGCAAGAATAAAGTTCTCATTTGTAAATGTCTATTGTTATCCATGACAATGGATTCAATTTCAAGGCGCTAGAGCGTTATTTTGAAGCTCAGATTACGCTGAGATTCGAACACTGCTCAGTATAGATGATACTCATATCAATTTAGTGTAATTGGTATTATTGCACCCGCTTAAAATGGGGACTACTGCGTTAAGCAACCTAACTTTTAAGGCGAGCTGAATAGTTTTATAAGCTCAATGCTCGTATAGTAGTGGCTGATAGCAGTAAAAAATAACAATAACAATGTGATAAGGCAGGGTTCAATAAACGAACTATGCACAGCTTATCTGCTAATCAAGTAATAATATTTAGAGTGTGTAAGAGAGATAAATTGATAATGAAATACAATAAACTTTTAAGTGCCATGCTAGTTTCTGGCGCACTGTGGGGCTGTAACCAGTCAACAGAAACTGCGGCTTCGACAGAAGCTCAAGTAAAGCCAGCAGAAGCTACACAACAGGCGATAAAAGCAGCAGAAAAAACAGACGAAAACGCTGCAGCGGCGTTATTGCTATCTGAGTGGACAGGTCCATTCGAGGGTGTTCCAGCGTTTGATAAAGTAGAAGTTTCTGGCCTTAAGGCAGCCTTAGAGAAAGGTATGGAACTAAACCTTGCTGAAATTGAAGCAATTGCTAACAACCCGGAAGCAGCAACTTTCGATAATACTATTGTTGCCATGGAGCGAAGCGGCAGCGTTTTAGATCGCATTTTCACTTACTGGGGCATTTGGGCGTCAAACAACTCATCGCCAGAATTCAGACAAATTCAAGGTGAAATGGCGCCAAAACTATCAGCCTTTTTCTCTAAAATTAATCAAAACGAAAAATTATTCGCGCGTGTAGCAGCGGTCTATAACGGCGAAGAAATGAAAACATTACGCAAGGATCAACAGCGCTTAGTTTGGCTTGTGTACAATGGTTTTGCGCGTAATGGTGCAACCTTGGAAGGTGATGCAAAAGCGCGCTATGCAGAAATTAACCAACGCCTTGCAGAACTTCATACTAAGTTTGCCAACAACGTACTAGCTGACGAAGAAAACTATGTGTTGTATCTAGATGAGTCACAATTAGGTGGCTTAACTGAGTCAATCAAAAACGCTGCCGCATCTGCGGCTAAAGAACGTGGTAAAGAAGGCAAGTTTGCGGTAACCAATACGCGTTCTTCAATGGACCCGTTCTTAACATACTCGACAGAGCGTGAGTTACGTAAAAAAGTTTGGGAAACCTACTACAACCGTGGTGACAACGGTGATGAGTTTGATAACAACGCATTAATCAAAGAAATTCTAACACTTCGCCATGAGCGCGTTGGCTTGTTGGGTTATGACAACTATGCGTCTTGGCGCTTAGAAGATCGTATGGCTAAAAAGCCTGAGAATGCGATCGCATTGATGGAAAAAGTATGGCCAGCAGCAATTGCTCGCGTTGATCAAGAAGTTGCTGACATGATGGAAATCGCGAAAGCAGATGGCATCAAAGAATTCAAACCTTGGGATTACCGTTACTACGCTGAAAAAGTGCGTATGAAGAAATATGCATTGGATTCAAATGAAGTAAAACAGTACCTGCAAGTTGAGAAGCTACAAGAAGCAATGTTCTATGTTTCAGGTCGTCTATTTAACTATGACTTCACTGAGATTACTGATGGCTCGGTACCTGTTTTCCACGAAGATGTGCGTGTTTGGGACGTTAAAGATAAAACTTCAGGCGAACACATTGGTTTATTCTATTTAGATCCATACGCTCGTAAAGGTAAGCGCAGTGGTGCTTGGGCTACAACTTATCGTAGCCACACGACATTTGATGGTAAAACAAATGTTCTTTCGTCAAACAACTCTAACTTTATTAAAGGTAAAGATGGCGAACCAACACTAGTATCGTTTGATGATGCCGAAACATTCTTCCACGAGTTTGGCCATGCACTTCATTTCTTAGCATCTAATGTTGAATATCCTACGTTAAATGGCGGTGTCCGTGATTACACTGAGTTCCAGTCTCAGTTATTAGAGCGTTGGTTAACGACTGATGAAGTGATCAACAAGTACTTGGTTCACTATAAAACTGGCGAGCCAATGCCAAAAGAGCTAGTTGCTAAAATCAAGCAAGCGGCAACCTTTAACGAAGGCTTTAAAACGACAGAGTACTTAGCGTCAGCGATTATCGATATGAAGCTGCACACAACAGACCCTGCTAACATTGACCCAGACGCGTTTGAACGTGATGAGTTAGCTAAGTTGAATATGCCATCGTCTATCGTAATGCGTCACCGCACACCACACTTCGGTCATGTGTTCAGTGGTGAAGGCTACTCGGCTGCATACTATGGTTACATGTGGGCAGAAGTATTGACGTCAGATGCATCAGAAGCATTTGAAGAAGCTGAAGGCGGTTACTACGATGAGGAAGTGGCAGCTAAACTCGTTGAGCATTTATTTAGCGTGCGTAATGCCGTTGATCCGGCTGAAGCTTACCGAGCTTTCCGCGGTCGAGATGCTGTTGTTGATGCGTTAATGCGTGATCGTGGTTTTCCTGTAACGAAATAAAAAACGTTTGACATAATGTGTTATCGTTACAATCCGAAAAAAAGCCCACTATCTAAGTGGGCTTTTTGTTCGTCGTTAATAATAAAAGTAGCAAAAGAAAGGGAGATAAAATGGAAGTCGCTAATAGTGAACGCTTGCGCTATCGCTTGCTTACTGAAGAGGATGCACAACTATTGTTCGAGCTAGATCAAGATGTTGAAGTAATGCGCTACATTAATGGTGGTCATATGACCACAATGACTGAGATTAATGAAAAGTTTATACCGCGTCTGAACGCTTATCTGAACTCAGAAAAAGGTTGGGGACTTTGGGGCGTATTTACAGAAACAGAGAATCGTTATTTAGGCTGGGTGTTAGTGCGGCCGATGAATTATTTTAGTAATTCACCTGAGTATAAAAATTTAGAGCTTGGTTGGCGATTCAAGCGAGAGTCGTGGGGGCGTGGTTATGCAACGGAAGCGGCAAAGCAGATCAAAAAAGCGCTGATAGAAAATGGTGGTGTTGAAACATTTAGTGCCATTGCAGTACTCGATAATGTTGGTTCGATCAATATCATGACAAAGCTTGGAATGGAGTTTGTTAAGCAATATGTTCATCAAGACAACCAGCTTGGCGATATGGATGTTGTTTATTATCAGTGTGATGCTATCTAGTTTTATGCTGCGCATGAAACCTGAATGCTGGGGAAAAGAAAGCTAAGTCCAGCATTTGTTCGTATTAGTTACAGAGATTTTTTTTGGAGCGAACACGTAATGAAGAATGAACTAGACGTTAAGCAAGGCCTGACAGTATTTAATCAGGTGTTGAGTAAAGGTGAGTTGCAAGAAGGGAAATATCAGTGGCAGGGTTTAACGGCTTGGCATGATATAGATGGTTATACTTGTTACCTTCAGTACAACCAAGTGTTGGTTACATTAATGTTCCACGGCAAGTACGCTACCGATTACCCCAATGACGATGCGTGGCATCAATTTATGAAAAAAATAAAACTAGTCGCTCAAGAAACGAGCGTCTAGCTTTTCGTTTTGTTATCAAATGGGTAATGGGATTGGCGTAATAAACAGCGCATGGAAGATAATGCTTATTACCATGATATCGGCTGACCATCCCAATCAATATATTTGAGGTTATCTGTTCGTTCTTGCACGGCTTGTTCTGATAAACGTGTAACAAAAGCTCTTATCTCTTCGTCATTCGCATCCGCAGCATGTCCTTCGGTCAAAGCAAACAGCCTTTTTGCAACGAACTCTGTGCTGAACAATTTCCCCTTCGGCACATTGCGCTGAAACGGTTTAGAAAGTGGCGTATCTGTAGTGCCAGGATGAAACAAAATGAACTTAAGCGCTTTAGCTCTTCGTTGGCATTCTATCGCTAATGTTCTTACGGCCATATTGAGGGCTGCTTTTGACGAACGATAGCTGTACCAGCCACCGAGCTTATTGTCATTGATGCTGCCGATTCGTGCACTAAAAATGGTAATGGTCGATGCCTGCTGCTCGATTCTTGGCACGATGTTCTTGAGCCAAAGCATCGGCGTTAATGTGTTTGCCGTTATTACAGTGAGATAGCTATCAAGTGAGAAGTCTTCGACTTTTTTCTCTGGAAATACGCCATTTCCGTGAAGAATACCGTTACAAATGTAGACATTATTGATGCGGTAAAAAGAAAAAATTTCTTCAACTGTTTCAGCAATGCTCTCTTCGCTGTAGTTGCAAGTTTTGAGCACTATATTTTCTTGGCCCTGCAACTGTGGGGCTTCTAACGGATTACGCGTGACCGCCACCACCTTTTCACCGCGATCTATTATCATTTTTATGAGTGCTTGTGCGATATAGCTACTTGCGCCGATGACTAACGTTACGGATTGAGCTTGCATTTTCACTCCTTCGAATGCTGTTTAGATATAGGCTTTGAAATATTAGTCGCGCAAGCGCAATCATCGCCAGTAATTTTGCTGTAAACGCTTGATATTTGGTGACGGTAGCGAGCAAACAAACGATAGCCTAATTGTGCTAAAGGCCTTGTCAGTCGCCACCTTAGTGGCGCTACCCAAGCTTCTTTGCCAGCTAAACGCCACGCGTGATAATTTACATCGATACCTTTGATGATTTTGCCGTCGAGAAGACCATGTATCATTTGAAACGCTTGGTCTTTTTGTATCATTGGATATTTTTCCGCAAGCTCCACTTGATGTAGGTCTTCAAAAGTTATCGCTGCTTTATTGTCTCTTGCGCGCAGCGCATTTATTTCTCGGGTACAAAGCGGACATTGCCCATCATAAAATATTGTCAAAGAGGTCATAGTAGTCACAGAGGCTCGATAGCTGATTAAGGGAAGAGTTAGTGCCTGTTACACCACAGCTAAAAGCGCAACGTGGCCGAATATCAAAATGATGGTGATTCGCTTACGCATTTGTTGGTAACCTTCAGGCTTGTCATTATAAAGTTTAAAGTATCGCTCACACTCCATCAGTGCCGCGTAGCAAAAGCTCAGTAGCATTAAAGACATGGTTGGTGGCAGTAACGCGGCAGTAAAAGCGATAAGCGTAATTACATTAGAGATATAATTGATAGTCGGTGTTGCTTCTGACGTTTTCATCCACAATGAGCCAGCAACAAAACTACAAATACACGCACTGTAAAAAATAAATACCTGCAGAGCAGAAACGGAACCAAACGAGATGCTCATCATTGCTAATACTAAACAAGCGACAAATGGAATGACCCCAAGCCATCCTAAAAGCTGCCATGATTGTGTTTTGGGCATGAGTAAATCTCCTAATTAACGCTTGCTGTGTATTACGCTTTTATCAGTTAGGGCGATCACTTACTATCGTTTGAGATGGGAGTTGTGGTTGTAGACCTTTGCTGAGAAGATGGTGAAAACTAATTTAGAAAGGCATTTTAGAAAAACACTGTTGAAAATCATTGTATAACGCGATTGTTGCAAAAGATTTCAGGGAAGCGCTAAAGCTAATTAACACTGATAACATTCAATGAGAAATATCGTTGAAAAATACCACCGAGAGTTATTGCACAGGATTATCACGCAGAATTGACTTAGGGAACAAATAAAGAGAAATAGGGCCTAGCAGATTTCCCAGCAAGCCTTACTATTCATTGTTAAACGTTTGGCAACGGCAGAGCAATTTCATCAATAGCTTCTGCGAAAAAGTCTACTTTTTGGGAGAGCACGACTTGTGCATCTGTCAGACCTTGGTTGTAAAAGAATGGCGCAAAGTGCTCAATAATGTGATCGCAGAGAAACTCTGCATCGAAGTCTCCCAGCTCGATCGCGAGTTCTTTATCTAAATAACTTTTTAACGAATCAGTTAAATGAGCTTTCTGCTCCGCTGATAACTTATTCATGGGTGAATCTATCCTTTCTTCTCTGGCTATTGATAGAGCTGAGTGTTCGGTATGACTGATATTTAGCATTGTTTAATCAGTCCAATAGTTGCAAGCCTACGCTACGTTAATGAGTTGATAAGCTCAAGTGAGAATTTTTATGAGCGCATAACTAGGACTAATCTATAATTTTACAGCAAGGATGTCTGAGGGAAGACGTGCTTTTGCATAAACATTCCTTCTGGTTATAAAAACACCTAGCTTACCTTTATAAAAGTTTTAATTATAAGATAGAGGTTTTGGTTATAACTGGTTAGAATAGGCGCGATTTTTCGATTTAACTTGGTATTCGCGAGACTAGCACTGGTCACAAAGGTCAAGTTAAGTAATTAGTAGTTAACAAATTAGTGGTCCTATGCTTTCCCTTACTGATATTCAGCCTCAAAAAGACGAAATTTACTTAGATAATAACGCTACCACGCCGGTACTGCCGCAAGCTGCTGAAGCGGCGATGCATACTATGCAGTTATGTTACGGCAACCCAAGTAGTAGCCATATTACAGGTATTAAAGCTAAGTACATTCTGGAGACTACGCGTACTTTGGTGAGAAAAGTGATTGGCGCTTCTACTGGTGAAGTGACGTTTACCAGCGGCGCAACGGAAGGTATTCAAACAGCTATCATTTCTGCATTGCAGTCGGCCAAAGAAGCAGGTATCACGCAAGAGGAACCACTACTGCTATACGGAGCAACAGAGCATAAAGCGGTACCCGAGACGCTGAAACACTGGAATAAAATGCTCGATATTGGTGCCAAGGTCATTGCTATTCCCGTTGATGATAAGGGCATTTTAGATGCCGAATTTATTGAGCAGAACGTTGGTGATGCTCTCATTATTTGTACCATGGCGGCGAATAATGAAACGGGTGTTTTCCAGGATCTAGAGTTACTCGAAAAAGTGATCCGTGATAATAACTCCACGGTTAAATGGATGGTGGATTGCGTGCAAGCTTTAGGAAAGTTTTCACTCGATATTGCTGAAACAACGATTGACTATGCACCTTTTAGCGGTCACAAGTTATATGCACCTAAAGGAATTGGTGTGCTTTATGTGAGAGAAGGTGCACCGTACACGCCTTTTATCGCTGGCGGTGGTCAAGAGAGTGGTCTCCGTTCGGGGACTGAGAACCTTCCGGGAATTGCGGCGTTGCAAGCTGTATTGAGCTTGCTTGATGACAAAAGTGATAACACATTTAAAGATCATGAAACCTTACTAGCCTATCGTGAGCAGTTGGTTAACACGCTTACCAAAGCATTTCCTGACATTATTTTTAATCATGACCTGGGCTGTTCTTTGCCGACAACCCTTAACTTTTCGGTGCGTGGTTTATCGAGCAAGGACATTATGGACTTGTTTGACGCGGCGAGGATTCGAGTAAGCTCTGGCTCGGCATGCTCATCAAAAGTCACTGGCAGTTTCGTACTAGATGCTATGGGCAAACCTCGTTGGCAAAGTGAATCTGCAATTCGACTTTCATTTGGACCTGCGACTACACAAGCTGAGATCGATGCAGCTTGTCATGCCATTACTCAAGCAGTTACGGCGCTTAAACATAGTTGTCTACTTTTGTCTGACACTTTTGACAACAGCGAGTTTGGTGTCGATGGCCTGCAACAATGGCTATACGATCAACAATGTACTTGGTGCTATGTCGACAAAGCGAGTAAGCAATGTGTGTTGATTGATGCTAGTGCAGAGCTGGTTAACAAGTTTGAGCGTTTAGTTCGTTGTCAGCAATATCAAGTGGTAGCGGTATTGGATACGCAACGGGATACTCAGCAAGTGCTTGAACCGGAAATGATTCGCGAGCTGGTACCAGAGTTTTTAGCTAGTCACCGCTTTGACGAAATGGGTTGGCCTGAAAACTCACAGCAAGTGAGTTTAGCTGACGGAAGTTTCGTACCGGCGATTACCGTGGGTAGCAAAGTGCTAGCCAAACTGCGGCTTTCCGGTTATTGCGCAAACAGCCAAGCTTATCTGCTCGGTACAGCACAAGACGGTCAGCTATTGGCTGATAATATTGATTATGTGTTTGCTGGCGATACTGTTCAAATTGGTGGGCTAGGGCGTACAGATGGTGATAGTGGCTGTGCGCAAGCTTTGTATCATTCTCTGCAAAAGCTTCATCACGTCATTGCTGATGACACGATCATTTGTCCTCGTCATGATTATCAAGGGTTGTTCTCAACGACGCTTGGCATGGAAAAGAACACCAATGATTTATTGAAGAACTTATTAAATGGTGAAACACCTGTTGAGGATTTCGTATCGAAGAAAGTTGAAATGGACAAGGTGCTTGCTGCAAGTGAACAGGCAGCAGATCAAGGTACCATTAGCTTTTGCCAGAATGATATTGGTTTATTAGCACCGAACGAACTCACTACGTTTTTTGCGAAACATCCTAATGTCACTGTCGTAGACGTACGTGAACCGCACGAGTTTGAAGCTTACCCGGAGAGCTCGGTTGCCGGTAAGCAGATGGTAAATATTCCGCTGACTCAAATCACACATTTTGTTAGCTCACAGCAACAAGCCAAAGATGCACAAGAGTACATTTGTATTTGTCGAAGTGGTAAACGAAGTGATGCAGCTGCTAAAACATTAAAGCGCAACGGTTTTGCTAATGTCTACCATGTACCAGGTGGCTTTGCATTACTGAATTAATCGGCAAACTAAATTGGATTAGCAGTGAGGCGAGATAGCTTCACTGCTAACAGTTATTTATTAGGGATAAGGCGTTTAATTGCTGACTATTGATTTTGTTAGACCGGCAGCGAGATAATAGTGTTTTTAATGATTGGTTATTCATTTTGAAACAGTACCTTTATCAGCTTTGGCATACCGACTGCGCATTTTGCCGAAAGGCTCGTTATGTAATTTTGTGGTTGTTATTAATGCTGTTAGCCGATTATTGGTTTTTCAATTTAATATTTATGAACAATTAGCTAACCGTCCAACGAACCAAATCTTTTGCGAATGCAATGGTCGGCTTTTTTGTCTGACCTTTCTCAACTATACTTCACCCATTTACGCATATACACCTACTAGAGTGGTTGAAAAAACAACCATTTAGTCTTCAAAACATTAAGATTTTTATGACTCAAGACAACAAACGTCCACTATACATCCCTTACGCAGGGCCAAACCTACTTGAAACACCGCTTCTTAACAAAGGCAGTGCTTTTTCCAAAGAAGAGCGCCAACAGTTCAACCTCACAGGTCTTCTTCCACCGTCTTACGAAACAATTGAAGAACAGGTAGAGCGTTGTTACCAGCAATTTAGCCGCTTTGAAACGAACTTAAATAAGCATATTTATCTCCGTAACATCCAAGATAAGAATGAAACGCTTTACTACCGACTAGTTCAAGAGCATTTAGAAGAGATGATGCCAATCATCTATACACCTACTGTTGGTGATGCGTGTGAGCAGTTTTCTGATATTTATCGCAGCAACCGTGGATTGTTTATCGCTTATGAAGAGCGTGAACACATGGATGATATCCTACGAAATGCGACTAAGAACAAAGTAAAAGTCATTGTGGTTACAGACGGTGAACGTATTCTTGGTCTGGGTGACCAAGGTATCGGTGGTATGGGGATTCCAATTGGTAAGTTAGCGCTTTACACAGCGTGTGGTGGTATCAGCCCAGCGTATTGCCTACCAATTACACTAGATGTGGGTACAAATAACGAGAAGTTGTTGAACGATCCTATGTACATGGGATCGCGTCACAAGCGTATCAGCCAAAACGAATACAATGAGTTTGTTGATATGTTTATCCAGGCGGTAAAACGTCGTTGGCCACATGTCATGCTGCAATTTGAAGACTTTGCTCAGCCAAATGCGATGCCACTGTTAACCAAATACAGAGATGAGATTTGCTGTTTTAATGACGACATTCAAGGTACAGCATCTGTAACCGTAGGCACATTGCTAGCGGCATGTCGTACCAAAGGCGTTAAACTGTCAGAGCAAAAAGTGGCCTTTGTAGGTGCTGGCTCTGCGGGTTGCGGTATTGCAGAGCAAATTATTACTCAAATGGTAAGCGAGGGCGCAACTGCTGAACAAGCACGCAGCCAAATCTTCATGGTTGATCGTTATGGTCTTTTAACTAGAGGAATGGAAGGTCTGCGAGACTTCCAAGAAAAGCTTGTTCAATCTGCAGAAACAGTAAATCAATGGGAGATTGAGGGCGATTACTGCTCTTTGTTAGAGTTAATGAACAATGCCAAACCTGATGTACTTATTGGTGTATCAGGCCAAGCGGGTTTATTTACAGAAGAAGTTATCAAAGCTATGCACAGTCACTGTGCCGCACCGATTATTTTCCCGCTTAGCAACCCTTCGCGCCAAGTTGAAGCGACGCCTGAACAAGTAATTACTTGGACAGAAGGTCAAGCGGTTGTTGCAACTGGTAGTCCATTTGCGCCGGTAGAGTTCCAAGGCAAACTCTTCCCAATCGCTCAGTGCAATAATAGCTACATTTTCCCAGGCTTAGGCTTAGGTGTAGTAGCAGCGAACATTAATCGCATTACAGATGAGATGTTAATGGTCGCTAGTGAAACATTAGCAGAAGCTTCGCCACGCGCTAATACAGGAGATGGTGAATTATTGCCGCCGTTAACTGAAATAGCAGCGCTAAGTAAGAAAATCGCGTTCGGAATTGCACAGGTCGCATACCGCCAAGGCCTCGCACTTGAAATGCCAGAAGATCAACTCAAGGCCAAGATCGAAGCTAACTATTGGAAGCCTACTTATCGCCAGTACAAACGCATTAGTATCTAAACGCTTTACGTTAAGTGATAACGGCACCTAAGTTTTTAGTGCTGTTGAGCAGTAAAAGTTGCTTTACTAGTAACCATACTAAAAGCCTCATATTCTTGAGGCTTTTTTATTTAGTAGGCTTTTCAGAATGAATGGTCTATAATCGCGCCAAAATTTATACCCTATTTTATTAATTCGTTATTTAAGAGGCTTTATCATGGCTATCGAACGTACTTTTTCTATCGTAAAACCAGACGCAGTTGCGAAAAACGTAATTGGTCAAATCTACAACCGTTTTGAAACTGCTGGTTTAAAAATCGTTGCTTCAAAAATGGTTCACCTTTCTAAAGAGCAAGCAGAAGGTTTCTACGCTGAGCACAGCGAGCGTCCTTTCTTCGGCGCTTTAGTTGAATTCATGACTTCAGGTCCAGTAATGGTTCAAGTTTTAGAAGGCGAAAACGCTGTTCTTAAAAACCGTGAAATCATGGGGGCTACTAACCCAGCTGAAGCTTTAGCTGGTACTTTACGTGCAGACTACGCTAACTCAATCGACGAGAACGCTGTTCACGGTTCAGATGCTTTAGAATCAGCTGCTCGTGAAATTGCTTACTTCTTCTCAGACGAAGAGATTTGCCCACGCACTCGCTAGGCGTTTAGGTAATTCATAAATCTTTGCTATTGGCATTTTATCGATGAAATTTACTGCTCACGTATTTCATATACGCTGCGCGGTAAATTACCCAACAAAAAACCACTAGCTTTGATTTATTAATCACTCAGATTTTGAGTGTTGAAGGATTTTACTGATATGTCGGTAAAATCCTTTTGCGTTATTTAGCGCTGTAAAACCCTAATTTAACTTAATGAGTTTGTTGGCTAATGATAAGTGCTTTAATGCCTAAGAGTTTTTATCATTATCCAGATTAAATTGTCTCTCTTGTCTAAAAAGTGTACAATTTTCGCCCTTTAATTTTTGCTGTTTAGAGAAATTGTTTTATGACTGAAGTGGTTAACCCTGCTGAAAATGCAGTGTCGAAAGTGAATCTGCTTAACTTTGATCATCAAGGCTTACGTGAGTACTTCGCGTCGATCGGTGAGAAGCCGTTTCGTGCTGATCAATTAATGAAGTGGATGTATCACTTTGGTTACGATGACTTCGAAAAAATGACCAATCTGAATAAAAAGTTACGTGAAAAATTAGCGCGTAACTGTGAGATTGTTGCACCTGAGATTTCTCAAAAGCAAGTGTCTAACGATGGCACTATCAAGTATGCGCTTAAGTTAGAAAGTGGTCAGGAGGTTGAAACAGTTTGGATTCCTGAAAATAACCGCGCTACCTTGTGTGTATCTTCACAAGTTGGTTGTGCGTTGGAATGTAGTTTCTGTTCGACAGCGCAGCAGGGCTTTAACCGCAACTTATCAATGGCTGAGATCATTGGCCAAGTATGGCGTGTTGCCAATGATATTGGTGCGACACGTATTGCAGGCACTCGACCGATTACAAATATTGTAATGATGGGCATGGGTGAGCCATTGCTAAACATGAAAAACCTCATTCCAGCGCTCGATACTATGTTGAACGACTTAGGTTATGGCTTATCTAAGCGTCGTGTAACAGTAAGTACTTCAGGTGTTGTTCCAGCGCTTGACATGCTTAAAGAGAAAATTGATTGTGCATTGGCAATTTCAGTTCATGCGCCAAATAATGAGCTTCGAAATGAGCTTGTACCAATTAACAAAAAATACCCACTAGAAGATTTCTTAGCGGCATCTCGTCGTTACATTGATGGTTCAAAAGCACAGAAAGCCGTTACGGTAGAGTACGTGATGATTGACCATGTTAATGACAGCACCGAACAAGCACATGAACTTGCGCATGCTCTCAAAGATACGCCAAGCAAAATCAATTTGATCCCGTTCAATCCGTACCCAGGATCGCCATATAAACGTTCGAGTAATTCTCGTATTGACCGTTTTGACAAAGTACTTCAATCATATGGTTTCACGGTTATCACACGCCGTACCCGTGGTGATGATATTGATGCAGCATGTGGTCAATTGGCGGGCGATGTTTTAGACCGTACTAAGCGTACGGCAGCGATCGCCGCTAAAAAAGAGATGCAAACTGAAGAAATTTCAGTGAAAATGGTGTAATGATATAAGTTTTACCTTTGCATTATCCGTATTTTGGTAACGTTTACGAAGCACTAGAATCGGGCAAAATAGGTGGAACGGCTTAAGTGGCACGGTGGCAGGAAGCTAGCGCACCGCCACCATGAAGAGCGCCCAATTACAACAAAAGCGATCGTATCAAATATGGCTAAAGTGTTAAAAATTATAGCGATAGCGGCTTCTTTAAGCACGCTTTCGGCCTGTGTTACTCAAAATTATCAAAATGCCAACACTCCTGTTGTAGAAAACGATTCGACGAATCTCGAAATCGCTATGACGAGGATTTCACTAGGTCTAGGTTACCTTAAAATGGGTAACACGACACAGGCAAAGCTTAACCTAGAAAAAGCCAAACGTTTCGCTCCAGATTTAGTACAAGTCTACACAGCATTTGCACACTATTACGAAACCGTGGGTGAAGATTCACTTACGGTTTCATCTTATGAAAAAGCACTTTCGCTTAAACCTGATGATGCAGACACGTTAAATAACTACGGCGTGTATTTGTGTCGTCAAGATAGACTACCAGAAGCTGAAAAACAGTTTCTTCGAGCTATTGCGGTACCAAGCTACCTTTTAGTGTCACAAAGTTACGAAAATTTAGCCTTGTGTCAGTTAAAGGCACCAAACTTTGAAAAAGCTGAAACTTATCTATTGAAAGCCATAGACCACAATCCTTCAAACTCTTCGAGCCTATATCAAATGATGCGGTTGATGTACGCGAAAGGTGATTATCAAGCTGCGCTCGATTTTGCTAGCCGATTTGAGAAGGCCACACGTCGATTTAATCCTGATTCGTTAGCACTCACTTACAAGATCTATCAAAAGTTAAATGATACGCGAACAGCACGTAATTACGGTAGTATGTTGGTAAGCATGTTCCCTGAAGCTTACTTATCGAAACAGTACCTCCTAAATCAACTAGCGGAAATCGAACCTGACGAGTTGGCTGAAAAGTACCGCCTACTTAACTCAACTGGGTTAGTTAACGACAGCAATAAGCGCGTTGTAAAGTTAACGCCGAACAATAAGCCAGCTATTGGACTAGACAAAAAACGCCGTGCTAGCCAAGTTGCAAAATCTGAAATTAGATCAGTAGCTGTGCCGCAGACTAACGCGGAAGAAAAAAGCACTGCCGAAATTAAACCTCAACCGACTCAACCAGCTAAGCGAGTTGTTGTGCTGAGCCCAGAGCTTAGTCAACGCGAAGTGCCTGAACAAACGGCAAAGTTACCGAGTGATGTTAAATCGGCAACAGACACGTCAATTATTGAAACTGGTGATACTGTTGCGGACGCTATTGCTTTAGCAAAAGCTGAGATTGCTGCTATCGATGAACAGCTTGGTGAAGAAGCTATGGTCGATGACACTCAACAAACCGAGCCATTCGAAGCTGCGCAGAAAGTAAATACTAATACTTTGGTTACAACAAGCGAAGTGGCAGGAGAAGTGGCAGAAACAGTTGAATCAACTAACACAACTAAAGAAACGCTTACAGCTGAAGTTACCCTCACACCTGAAATAGCAGAGACAGCAGAAGCTGTCGACAGAAGTGCTATCGAAGAGAACAAAGAAACATTTACAGAAGAAGTTATTACAACCGATGCAATTGTTGAGAACAAATCAGTCAGCGAAATTGCTTCTGATCTTTGGACTGCTAACGAGGCAACTGACCTAGCTGTGGATGAACTGGTCGAGTACAACCTAGTGGTTGAAACAGACGCAACCCAAGCTGATATAGAGAAAGAAACATCAGCTGAAATTAACGAGCTAAGTACCTTGGCAAAAGAAGAAGCGTCGCAATCTCCTGAACTTATCGAAGATAACTTGGTCAGTAATGATGTAACGGTCGAATCAGAAAACGAAGAGGATAGCGAGTATCAGACGTTAGATGAATTACCGCAACATATTATTGAGAAGGGTGAGAACTTATTCTCAGTGTCTAAGCGATATAACATACGCTTAAGCACCTTGATCAAATGGAATGAGCTCGATGATAGAGCTCTAGTAAGAATTGGGGATGTTATTTATTTAGCAGATCCGAGTGAATTAAAAACGCAGGAAGAGCAATAACTGCACATGAGTAAATCGTCACAAGAGCTACCCGAGGACATTGAAGTTGTAGGTCCCGGTCAAATGTTGGCTGAAGCGCGACAAGCGCTGAAATTAAGCCAGCAAGATGTAGCCAAAAAGCTGAACTTTCGTATCACTCTAGTTGACGAAATAGAGCACGAAATCTTTGACAACAGCTTACCTGATACCTTCAACCGAGGGTATCTGAAAAATTATGCCAAACTTGTTGGTATTTCAGAGCAAGATATTATTGCTAGCTATGAAATGCTCGGCGTTGCCGTAAAACAGCGTACCGAGATGCAGAGCTTTTCTAAAATTACCGAAAAACAGGCGATGAATACGCGCCTAATGTGGATTACTTATCTGATCTTAGCAGCGCTCGTGACATCCACTCTGGTTTACTACATCCAAGACGCTAGAAGTAATGGTGTAATTAGTTTGCTTGATGATATTGCTGAACGGACTACCCAAGCGGTTGAAACCGTCAAAGAGAATGGTGTTACAGATACTGATGGTGAAGCTCTAGAGACAACAAATACGCCTGGAACATTGGATGTTAACGACGAAGCGTCATCGACAGGAATTAGCACTGAAACTGACGTCTCTGAATCTACTGTTTCGTTATCATCTGCTGCAGAAGAGCTCGAAGTTACAGCGCAAACGAGTGTTGCAGCCCCACTATCGTCTAATGCTGGAGTACCAACAGAGGCCTTAGAGCCTGAGCCTACACTGTCTAAGGCTACGTTTACATTCGCTGGCGATTGTTGGGTAAATATATACGACGGTGATGGTGAACGCATCGCATGGGGTATAAAAAAAGCTGGTTACGTGATGGAACTAACTGGTAAAGCACCATTCAAAGTTACCGTAGGAAAGCCTGAGTTAGTCACAATAGATTTTAATGGCGAAACCATCGACATGTCAGGGTATAATATCGGCAATATTGCTAAATTCACCTTACCTAAGTCTACGTAGTTTGTGATTACGTAGTCAGAGTTTTCAAACAATTATTTAAATATCTATGTTTACAGAATCTCCAATTAAAAGACGCAAGTCTCGTCAAATCATGGTCGGCAACGTACCTGTCGGTGGTGATGCGCCTATTAGTGTTCAATCAATGACAAACACGCTAACGACAGACGTAGCAGCAACGGTTGCGCAAATTAAATCGTTAGAAGCGGTTGGTGCCGATATTGTGCGCGTAAGTGTGCCTACGATGGACGCTGCAGAAGCGTTTAAAGAAATCAAAAAGCAAGTGAATGTGCCATTAGTGACAGATATTCACTTTGATTACCGAATAGCGTTAAAGGTGGCTGAATACGGCGCTGATTGTCTGCGTATTAACCCTGGCAATATTGGTAAGGAAGATCGTGTGCGTGCAGTAGTAGAATCTGCTCGCGATAAGGGCATTCCAATCCGCATTGGCGTTAACGGCGGTTCATTGGAAAAAGATTTACAAGAGAAGTATGGCGAACCAACGCCAGAAGCCTTGTTAGAGTCAGCAATGCGCCACGTGGATATTCTAGACAAACTGAACTTCCATGATTTTAAGGTAAGCGTAAAAGCGTCAGATGTATTCCTTGCGGTAGGCGCTTACCGTTTGCTTGCGAAACAAATCGACAATCCATTGCACTTAGGAATTACTGAAGCTGGTGGTTTCCGCTCTGGCTCAGTAAAGTCTGCTATAGGATTAGGCATGCTACTTAACGAAGGTATTGGCGACACATTGCGTGTATCGCTGGCAGCGGATCCTGTTGAAGAAATTAAAGTGGGTTTTGACATATTGAAATCACTGAAGATTCGCAGTCGCGGTATCAACTTCATCGCTTGTCCAAGCTGCTCACGCCAAGAGTTTGATGTTATTGGCACCGTAAACGCCCTAGAACAGCGTCTTGAAGACGTGTTAACGCCAATGGATGTGTCAATTATCGGTTGTATTGTTAATGGACCAGGTGAAGCGACTGTATCCGATCTAGGTTTAACGGGCAGTAGCAAAAAAAGTGGTTTTTACCTTGATGGTGTTCGTCAAAAAGAGCGATTAGATAATAACGATCTTGTCGACCAATTAGAGCAACGAATTCGCGCTAAAGCGGACATGATGTCAGAAGACAAACGCATTGATGTGAAAACGGTAAACGAAGAGTAATTGTCACCTTTTTTAGACCAGAATTACGGGCCTAGCGTCAACACCTCAACTGTTTACGTTTCACCATATAGCGCCTATAATGCGCCGTTGAAATTTTATCAGAGAGAGCAAGTTAAGTGAGTAAAGTGATTCAAGCGATACGCGGAATGAACGACTGTCTGCCAAGCGAAACGAATGTCTGGCAAATGGTTGAATCAGTATTGCGTCGTGTGGCAAGCAACTATGGTTTTGCTGAAATTCGTATGCCGATTGTTGAATCTACTAACTTGTTCAAACGTTCTATTGGTGAAGTCACTGATATCGTTGAAAAAGAAATGTACACCTTTGACGATCGAAACGGCGATAGCTTGACGTTGCGTCCAGAAGGTACAGCAAGTTGTGTTCGTGCTGGTAATCAGCATGGTTTGTTATACAACCAAGAACAACGCCTTTGGTACATGGGGCCAATGTTCCGTCATGAACGTCCACAAAAAGGCCGTTATCGCCAGTTCCACCAATTTGGCATCGAAGCGTTTGGAATGGCAACACCAGATATTGATGCTGAAGTGATTATGTTATCAGCGCGATTATGGAAAGAATTAGGCATCAGTGAGTATGTTACGCTAGAACTAAACTCACTTGGTTCAAATGAAGAAAGAGCGGCCTATCGAGATGCGCTTGTGGCTTACTTAACTCAGCATGAAGACAAGCTTGATGAGGACAGCAAGCGTCGCATGTACACAAACCCTTTACGTGTGCTAGATAGTAAGAACCCTGATGTGCAAGCAGTCTTAGTTGATGCGCCAAAACTGAGTGATTATTTTGGCGACGAGACCAATGAGCATTTTGATCAGTTAAAGGCTTATCTCGATAACGCGGGTATCTCTTACAAGCTTAATGAGCGTTTGGTACGCGGCCTTGATTACTACAATCGCACGGTGTTTGAGTGGGTAACCGACAGCTTAGGTGCACAAGGTACTGTTTGTGCTGGTGGTCGTTACGATGGCTTAGTAGAACAATTAGGCGGAAAAGGCACACCAGGAATTGGTTTTGCGTTGGGTATTGAGCGATTAGTCTTGATGTTAACGAGCCTAGAGAAAGCCAACAATGTTCGACCTCAAGTAGATGCCTATGTAATCACATTAGGCGAAGGTGCTGATATGCAAGCGGTCGCATTAGCTGAGAAGTTGCGTGATCAAGTACCAGAAACTCGTATCCAATGTCACTGTGGTGGTGGCAACATGAAGAAACAAATGAAGCGCGCTGATAAATCAGGCGCTCAGATCGCATTAATTTTAGGTGAAGATGAAATCGCGAATCAGCAAGTCACCGTTAAATATCTCCGCGGTCAACATGAACAACAACGCGTCTCGCAAGAAGACGTGGCACCACTGTTAGCAAGTTTAATTTAAGGAAGTAAAGTGGAAACATATCAAACAGAAGAACAACAAGTTGAAGCGATTAAAAAGTTTTGGCAAGAAAACGGTAACTACATTATCGGTGGTTTAGTCTTAGGTTTTGCTGGTTTTATTGGTTTCAATTACTACAAAGACAACAAGCTAGCTCAAGAAGAAGCTGTTGCTGCAGAGTACCAGACAGTTATTGAGAGCCAAGCAGGCGATCATGAAGGTTTTAAAGTTAAGGCAGACGAATTTATTAAAGCTAATGGCGACTCAAGCTACGCGTCATTGACGGCTTTAAGCTTAGCGAAAGATGCAGCTGAACACCAAGACTGGGAAAAAGTTTCAGCACACTTGTCGACTGCAATTGATACTGCGCCAAGCCAAGAGATCAAAGCAATTGCGACAATTCGTTTAGCGCGTGTTCAAATTGAAATGGCTGCTTTTGATAAAGCGTTAGCGACATTAGCTGGCGAATTGCCGGCGGCTTTCAAGGCTTCTGTAGAAGAAGTAAAAGGTGACGCTTACTTAAAACAAGGTAAGCAAGAACTTGCTCGCAACGCATACCAAGCGGCAGTAGACGCAGGTGGCTTAGAGACAAACCCGACGCTACAAATGAAATTAGATGATTTAGCGCAGGCAACACCAGCAATTTAATAACAGGCCTTTTCCGTGAAAAAATATATAACGACAATAAAAAACGCGAAATGGCTCAGCGCTATATTACTGGCAAGCGTTATTTCGGCATGTTCTTCGACTGATGAAGAAGATGAGTCAACAAAAATTGCTGAGTTGACTGAAATTAATGAACAATTTGAACCTGATGTTGTATGGGACAGAAATGTAGGTGATGGTGTTGGCGATCACTTCTCTCGTTTAAAGCCGCACTTTGCTTACGACAAAATTTTTACAGCGAGTCGCGACGGTAATGTTTATGCATTTGACGCGTTAAGTGGTGAACGGGTATGGCAAGCTGACCTAAGCGATATCAAAGGTGAGCGTGGCTTTTTTGATAGCCGCGAACCGGCGTTATTAGCAGGTGGTCCTATCGCTGGTATCAATAAAGTATTTATTGGTAGTGAGAATGGCCTTGTTTATGCGCTGAACGCAGAGACAGGTGAATTAAGCTGGTCATCATCGGTTAAAGGTGAAGTCATTGCTCCTGCAGCGATTGATTCAGGCATCTTAACCGTAAATACGGCTTCGGGTGTATTAAAGGCATTCAATGCTAGTAACGGCGACGAAGTCTGGAAAGTCGACTTAGATGTTCCGCCGCTTTCGTTACGTGGTATTAGCCAGCCAACAATTGCCGGTGGTGGTGTTATTGTCGGTACTGCATCTGGTGAACTTACCGTATTTCTATTAGAAACAGGCCAGCAAGGTTGGTCAGTAGATGTAGGTGAAGCAACCGGCTCTACAGAGTTGGAGCGAGTGATTGACGTTGATGCGAGAGCTTTAGTATACGGTGACAAGGTTTATGCTATTTCTTCGCGTGGCAATTTAGTTGCAATTGATATTCGAAATGGTCGAGAGCAGTGGAAACGCCAGTATTCTTCATATCGTCAATTAGCGGTTGATGGCAATACTATCTATCTAACAACTACGAAAGGGCATATCTTCGCGGTAGACCGTTTAAATGGCTTAGAGAAGTGGAGTAATATCGCGCTTACTAATCGTGGTGTTACAGGACCGGCGGTTGTTGGCGAATATCTTGTTGTAGGCGACTTTGAAGGTTACTTGCACTTCTTAGATTTAGATACTGGTGAGTTTGTAGCTCGTCACAATGTTGACAGCAGCGGTATCCATGCAACGCCAACTATTGTTAATGGTATGGTTGTTAGCCAAGCGCGCGACGGTTCGTTACAGGCGATCAAAGTACCATAAACACTCTAGCTGCTTTCAGCTATAGTTAAGTAATTAAGTTGTTAGTTAACGATAGCTAACAACAATGTTAAATGTTAACGGCTCCATGCTATGTCATTGGAGCCGTTGTTAGTTTTTAAACAAGGCAATTCATTAACGTATGTTAAGCATGCTTTGGTTTAATAATTTGAATTTTATTTGAGGTTTTCATGCTTCCTGTCGTTGCTTTAGTGGGTCGTCCAAACGTTGGAAAATCAACTTTATTTAATCGCTTAACGCGCACACGTGATGCGCTAGTAGCCGACTATCCAGGGCTAACTCGCGATCGTCAGTACGGTCAAGCATCAGTAGAAGAGCATCCGTTTATCGTAATTGATACTGGTGGTATTCACGGAAATGAACAAGGCATAGATGCGTTAATGGCTGAGCAATCGCTAATGGCGGTCGATGAAGCTGATGCAGTACTGTTCCTTGTGGATGCTCGAGCAGGTTTAACGTCAGCAGACGAAGCAATTGCTGATTACCTGCGTAAACAAGACAAAAAGGTTTTTCTGGCTGCTAACAAGATTGATGGTATCGACGCCGATAGTGCTGTCGCTGAGTTTTTCAGCCTAGGGCTGGCTGATACGGTGCATCAGATTGCGGCGGCTCACGGGCGTGGCGTAACTCAGTTATTAACGCTTGCTCTGTCTCCTCATATTGAAGCGCTCGGTCAACTTGGCGAAGAAGGTGAGGCTGATGATGTTGAAGATGAGCTTATCTTTGAAGAAGGTGAGGAAGTTGAAATTGAAGCGCCTGAAGAAGACGACAAAATTAAGCTGGCTATTATCGGTAAACCAAATGTTGGCAAGTCGACCTTAACTAACCGTATCTTAGGTGAAGAGCGTGTTGTTGTTTATGACATGCCCGGTACTACGCGTGATAGCGTCTATATTCCAATGGAACGCAATGGCCGAGAATATACATTAATCGATACTGCTGGTATACGTCGTCGTAAGAATGTTAATGATGTTGTTGAAAAGTATTCAGTGATCAAAACACTTCGTGCAATTGAAGATGCCAACGTGTGTATGCTGATTATCGACGCGCGCGAAGGTATTACCGATCAAGATTTAAGCTTGCTTGGTTTTATCTTAGAAGCAGGTCGCTCATTAGTGCTTGTTGTAAACAAGTGGGATGGCATTGATCAAGAAATCAAAGATAACATCCATAAAGAGCTTGATAGACGCTTAGGCTTTATCGATTTCGCTCGTATTCACTTCATCTCGGCATTGCATGGTACTGGCGTAGGCCACCTGTTTGAGTCGGTTGAAGAAGCATTTGTATCTGCAACTAAGCGTATTTCAACGTCGATGGTAACTAAGATACTTGATATGGCGGTGTTTGATCACCAACCACCTATGCACAACGGTCGTCGTATTAAGCTTAAATATGCACATGCAGGTGGTTATAACCCACCAATCGTTGTTATTCATGGTAACCAGACCAAACACTTACCACCGTCTTATAAGCGCTATTTGATGAACTACTATCGTAAGTCGCTTAAGATTATGGGAACGCCGATTAAAATCGAATTTAGGGAAACTAGTAACCCATTTGCAGGTAAGAAAAAGCTTACCTACACCGAGCAAAAGAAATTAGCTCGCGCTACTCAAGGTTACAAAAAAGACTAGCGTTTAAGTGAGTGAACTAGACAAAGGCGACTTCGGTAGCCTTTTTTAACCCAATTGATTTTATGGGGATTTTTAGCTAGTGTTGTGCCCACAAGATCGATAATTTCTGCAAGTAGAGTCAATGGCTGAACCTGTCAAAGTTGATGTAATTAATCGCTTAAATAGAAACCTTGGTTTGCTGCATGCCGGCGGACAAGTCACCATTGATATCGTTACACCTGCGGGCAAGAAAGGTAAGTTTCGAACTACCTTTATCGGCTGCCTTCCAAAGCAGTATGTGCTCGTTCAGTTCCCTGATCCTAATCGACTAGGCGCATTCGCCCAATATATTTCTCCGGGGACGAATATAACCGTTAGGGGGCTTATAGAAGGCCATGAAGGGGCAGTCGTTGCCTTCGTTAGCAAGGTAAGGCAAACGCTGCAAATTCCATCGCGGATCATGGTATTGGAATTTCCCAAAACGGTGAGTTTACAGAGCTTGCGTTCGACAATTCGAATCGATACGGATATTCAATCGAAGATTAAGGTTAAACAAGACTACTGGCAGGCGGCCATAAAAGACCTGTCGGTAAAAGGTTGTCAGCTTTATATCGCAAATGGTGATTCGTTGCTTATTAATAAAGGTGAAGAAGTTCACATCGTGATTGAACAGTTTCATAGCAAAAGCCATGTAAAGCTAGGCGCTGAGATTTGTAATGTGAAACCGCAAGTAGATGGACTCTCTATTGGCGTCCAATTTAGTAAGAATGATAAAGATAAAATATTAGAGCTACTCAGCTTAGCTTTGGTTGCAGAGCTTTAGCTAATCATTCTTGTTACTAACCGCAGTCACTTTCGCTTCGATGACACCATCATTCACCTGCACTGAAATTTGCGATGAATCCTCAACTTGGCTAACAGAACGAATAATGCCGTTATCCTCGTCTCTTACAATACTGTAACCGCGTGCTATGGTAGCCAACGGACTTACCAACTGAAGTTGTTCAAGTCGGCGAGCAAAGCTTTGCTGTTTGCTCTCCAATTGCTTTCCTGCTGCCTGTGTTAAACGCTCGTTTAAGGAATTAAATGTTTTTTCGTAACTTTTTAATTTCACTTCAGGTGACAGGTGCTTAAGCGCTTTGGCTAGATATTGTGGTCTCGCTTGTTGCTGTGAAAGATAACGCTGCATCGCTTGTTGGAGCCTGCGTTCTAAATCGTCCGCCAACTGGCTATAACTTTGAAGTTGACGCTGAGGCTCGCATTGTTGCAGCCTCGCGGCCAAGTGTTTCAAATGTGTTGAGCGTCGTTGCTGCTGGTTAAGTAATGCGCCTGCGAGGCGTTTATCATACTGTTGAACTTTGCTTATCTGGTCTTCAATATCGCCAGATATGAGCTCAGCGGCAGCAGACGGAGTAGGCGCTCTTACATCGGCTGCGTAGTCACTTAATGTGGTGTCTATTTCATGGCCAACGGCACTGATAATGGGCAAACGGCTGTAGTAAATTGCCCTAACGACTCTTTCATCGTTAAAACACCATAAATCCTCAAGTGAACCACCACCGCGCCCAACCATCAAAATATCAACTTCGTCTCGTTGGTTCGCTATTTCAATGCTAGATACGATGTCTTGTGCCGCTAATTCGCCTTGCACTAACGCAGGGTAAATGACTACTTGAGTAGACGGACTGCGACGTTTCAGTACGCTGATTATATCTTTGATTGCAGCGCCAGTAGGAGAGGTGACAACGCCAACTTTTTGATAGCTTGATGCCAAAGCTTGCTTATTTTCTTGAAGAAATAAGCCTTCTTTCGTTAATTGCGCTTTTAGTGCTTCGTATTGTTGTCGTAATAAACCTTCGCCAGCATCCTCCATTTGCTCGAGAATAAGCTGAAAATCCCCTCGAGGTTCATACAAAGAAACTTTAGCTTTTACCAATACTTGCTGGCCATTTTGAGGCTTAATGCGAGTATAACGATTATTGCCTTTAAACATCGCACATTTAACTTGAGACTTGCTATCTTTTAGCGATAAATACCAGTGACCTGAACTTGCAGCGATGAAGTTAGATATTTCACCAGTTAACCAAATCGTATTTATCTCGCTTTCCAATATGTAGCGGACTTTTCGTGTAAGCTCACTAACTTGTAAAACATGTTGTTTAGTTGTCATAACGGGATGAATTTGGGCGAGTAAAGTTATAATTTAGGTATTATATCGAGCAAATTGACAATGTGTTCGAATTTTTTCGTGTTTTTCTAAAAATTAAGTTTACCTTAAACGTCAAAGCGGTTAAAATGCGGCCGCAATATTTACTCCATTCCTCCCACATAAGCGAGATATTGTGATGCTAAGAATTGCCAAAGAAGCGTTAACATTCGATGACGTTTTATTAGTACCAGCCCATTCTACGGTACTACCTCATACTGCCGACCTAACGACTAAGCTAACTCGTAATATTACGATGAACGTACCTATGGTCTCTGCGTCTATGGACACAGTAACCGAAGCACGTTTAGCGATTACGCTTGCTCAAGAAGGCGGTATTGGTTTTATTCATAAGAACATGACTATTGAAGAACAAGCACGCAATGTTTCTCAAGTGAAGAAATATGAAAGTGGTGTTGTTTCTCACCCGGTAACCGTTTCTGCCGATATTACTATCGAGCAAGTAATTGAACTTGCTAAAGAACAAGGGTTCTCTGGCTTCCCTGTTGTTGACAAAGAAAACAACCTTGTTGGTATTATTACGAGCCGCGACCTACGTTTTGAAACAAACCTTTCTAAGAAAGTTGCAGATTTAATGACAGGTAAAGATGACCTTGTCACTGTCACAGAAGGTACTGAGCGAGAAGAAATTTTACATTTGATGCATGAACACCGCATTGAAAAGCTCTTGCTAGTTGACGATGCCTTCAAATTAAAAGGCCTAATTACTGTTAAAGATTTCAAAAAAGCAGAACGTAAGCCAAATGCATGTAAAGACGAGTTCGGTCGATTACGTGTCGGTGCTGCTGTTGGTGTTGGTGCAGGTACAGATGAGCGAATCGATGCATTAGTGGCTGCGGGTGTCGACGTATTACTTATTGATACATCTCATGGACACTCTCAAGGCGTTATTGATCGCGTTAAGGAAACACGCGATAAGTACCCTGATTTACAAATAATTGCAGGCAACGTCGCAACGGGTGCTGGTGCAAAAGCGTTAGCTGATGCAGGTGTTGACGCTGTAAAAGTTGGTATCGGCCCAGGTTCTATTTGTACAACGCGTATCGTTACAGGTGTGGGTGTACCGCAATTAACCGCTATTTCAGATGCTGTTGAAGCGCTACAAGGTACAGGTATCCCTGTTATTGCCGATGGTGGTATCCGCTTCTCTGGTGATATTGCTAAAGCGCTTGTTGCTGGTGCGCACTGTGTCATGGTGGGTTCTATGCTTGCTGGTACAGAAGAGTCTCCTGGTGAAGTTGAGCTATATCAAGGCCGTTACTACAAATCTTATCGCGGTATGGGTTCTTTAGGTGCAATGGCACAGAAAGAGGGGTCATCTGACCGCTATTTCCAGAAGACAGACGGTGAAGCAGACAAATTAGTCCCAGAAGGTATTGAAGGCCGTGTCGCTTATAAAGGCCCTGTGGCAGCTATCATTCACCAGCAAATGGGTGGCTTGCGCTCTTCTATGGGCTTAACGGGTAGTGCAACAATTGATGAAATGCGCACTAAGCCTCAGTTTATGAAGATTACTGCAGCTGGTATGGGTGAGTCGCATGTACACGACGTTACCATCACCAAGGAAGCCCCTAACTATCGCATGGGCTAATTTCTAATAAGCTAGTTCTTCGTGAATAAGCTCTTTATCGGCATTGGAAGTGCTCACTTGTTTACCAAGCTCCGCGCTTCCGCTTCGCTAAAAAACTTTTCACTGTGAACTATCATTATTCTCGGTTTATTTAAAATTTTATAGGCTGATTTATCTAAATAATAAATCAGTTTTAATATTAGATTTTACACGCTCAATATGAACGGACTTTAGGCAGTGCTTTTGAGTAATAAAGCAAATGAGTTTACTGAAGTAAATGAGTTTATTTTATAGCGAAAATAACGCAGCATTAAGTTTGTTCATGAAGAGCCTATCAAAGAGAAATCTTACATGACAAAAGATATCCATGATTCTCGAGTCCTAATCCTAGACTTCGGTTCACAATACACTCAGTTAATTGCGCGTCGCGTACGTGAAATTGGTGTTTACTGTGAGCTTTGGGCTTGGGACGTTACTGAAGAACAAATCAAAGAGTTCAACCCAACTGGTATTATCCTAGCGGGCGGCCCAGAATCTGTAACAGAAGCAGATTCACCTCGTGCACCAGAGTATGTGTTTAATGCTGGCGTGCCTGTACTAGGCGTTTGTTACGGTATGCAAACCATGTCTGAGCAACTTGGTGGTAGCGTTGAGTCTTCTGAACACAAAGAATTTGGTTACGCAGGCGTTGAAGTTATTTCTCCTTCTGAGCTGTTCAAGAACATTGAAGACTCAATTGGCGATAATGGTAATGCGGTACTAGACGTTTGGATGAGTCATGGCGATAAAGTTGCGACGATTCCAGAAGGTTTTACAACTATCGCGCAAACACCAAGCTGTGCACATGCAGCAATGGCGAACGAAGAGAAGCGTTTCTACGGTGTTCAATTCCACCCAGAAGTAACACACACTAAGCAAGGCATGCGCATGCTTGAGCACTTCGTTGTAGATATTTGTCAATGTGAAAAACTTTGGACACCAAGCTCAATTATCGATGACGCTGTAGCAAAGATGAAAGAGCAGGTAGGTGACGACGAAGTTATCCTAGGCTTATCGGGCGGTGTAGATTCTTCTGTTGTTGCAATGCTTTTACATCGCGCAATTGGCGATAAATTAACGTGTGTTTTCGTTGATAACGGTTTACTGCGTTTGAACGAAGGTCAGCAAGTAATGGATATGTTTGGCGATCACTTTGGTCTAAACATTATTCATGTAAATGCTGAACAGCGCTTCCTTGATCGCTTAAAGGGTGAAAATGATCCCGAAGCCAAGCGTAAGATCATTGGCAACGTATTCGTTGAAGTATTCGATGAAGAAGCAGGTAAGCGCGAAAATGCTAAGTGGTTAGCACAAGGCACGATTTATCCTGACGTGATTGAGTCGGCAGCATCTAAAACAGGTAAAGCGCATGTGATCAAGTCTCACCACAACGTGGGTGGCTTGCCTGAAGATATGGAGCTTGGCCTTGTTGAGCCGTTACGTGAGCTATTCAAAGACGAAGTACGCAAGATTGGTCTGGAATTAGGCCTTCCTTACGACATGCTTTACCGTCACCCATTCCCAGGTCCTGGTTTAGGTGTTCGTATTTTAGGTGAAGTGAAGAAGGAATATGCGGACTTACTGCGTCGAGCTGACGCCATTTTCATTGAAGAGCTTCACAAGCACGATTTATATAACAAGGTAAGCCAAGCATTCACTGTTTTCCTACCAGTGCGCTCTGTAGGTGTAATGGGCGATGGTCGTAAGTATGACTGGGTTGTTTCATTACGTGCAGTAGAAACTATCGACTTCATGACTGCTCATTGGGCTCACCTGCCGTACGACTTCTTAGGTTTGGTTTCTAACCGAATTATTAATGAAATCGATGGTATTTCTCGCGTAGTCTACGATATCTCTGGTAAGCCGCCAGCGACGATAGAGTGGGAATAAAAATTAGTTATAAGCTGGCTAAACAGGCCTCTTTCTGCGTCAGTTGTGCTCACCTAGGTTACTAGGCTGCGCGCAACTTCGTAGAAACATTCTCATTTAACTGTGCTTAATAACTTAATTTATTTAGCTCTATGTTAGACATAAAAAAAGCCTGATCAATAGATTAGGCTTTTTTATACTGATTTGGCTTTCTGACATTGAAGGAGAAAGTTTTATTGCTGATTTTCTTCTTTTTACTGTATTAGGCGCTAAAGAATACCGTTAAAAGGCTATTATTCGTACGAGCGCTCCATCCACATAATTTGCATTTTTAACTCGTCGATTTCTTTCTTAGCATCTGCTAATTGTTGGCTCAAGCTTAACTTGTCTGCTGCTGATTCTTCATTCAATGCTGCTAGTGCTTTATCTTCATCGTGTGCCATAACTCAACCTCTTTATGTAATGCTTTATGTAATATTACATTTTAAATTACAAAAAGTCACGCTAACGATTAAATTATATCCATTGAGTACCCCTAACATAAGGAGAAAAAAGAACGCGAAGATACGTGGGTATGTCTGTATTTTCTTCACTTTTTAGCTGTTAGAATGTTATCTCATACCGACTTTATTGTGTTTTATTATGCGCTCATGATGAAAAATATTATCGAAATATTTATCAAGTTTTTCAGCCTTGGCTGCGTAAGCTTTGGTGGCCCCGCTGCACATATTGGATATTTTCAACAAGCCTTTGTTGAAAAGCACAAATGGCTAAATGCAACCGAATATGGGCGAATTGTTGCTCTTAGCCAGTTTTTACCAGGACCTGGTTCCAGTCAGGTAGGCTTTGCTATCGGCTATCACCGTGCAGGTCTTGTTGGCGCTATCGCGGCGTTTGTAGCCTTTACTTTGCCGTCAGTAATACTCATGTTGACCTTGGCGTTTGTTGGTTTTCAGTATGCAGATGCGATTACCTTTCAGGGTGTGATTTATGGTTTAAAACTCTTGGCGGTAGTCGTCGTTTTAGATGCAATACTCTCTATGGCGAAGAGCTTTTGTCAATCTTGGGTCAATAGAGGAATCACTTTAATTTCAGCGATCGCATTAGTGAGTTTCTCATCTAGTTTGATTCAAGTGTTGGTGATCGCATTGGCGGCTTTAGCTGGGTTTATATTGACGAAAAGAATGCAGGGTAGCAATCAATTGACTAAAGACGCAGATAACCATGTCAGCCAAGAACTAAAAGTCGGAGAAAGCGGCCTACTGGCTAATATTCGTTGGTTACCGCTTATTATTTTTGCAGTGCTTATTATCGGGTCCTCATTCTTGGCAAAAGGGCAGAACTTAATGCATTGGTTCCACGAGTTCTTTTTTACAGGGAGTTTAGTGTTTGGTGGCGGACATGTGGTGTTGCCATTACTTCAGGAAACCGTCGCTGATAACCTCTCTAGTGAGGCGTTCTTAACAGGATATGCGGCAGCACAAGCAGTACCAGGTCCAATGTTTACTATGGCGACCTTTCTGGGCACACAACTAGATGTCAGTGCGCCAGTAATTACCGCACTAATAGCCACAGTTGCAATATTTTTACCTGGATTCTTACTTCTATTAGCTTTTCAATACGCATGGTATGAACTTTCCAGTAAACCAAGTGTTTCAGGAGCGATGTCCGGCATTAATGCGTCTGTAGTGGGGCTTTTAGTTGCTGCTTTCGGCACCCCTATTGCGAGTTCTGCATTGCATGAATGGTGGGACTTTGCCGCTGTAGCCTTAGGTTTCGCGCTAGTACGATATGTGAAAGTGCAAATCGGGATTGTCGTCTTATGTTTTGCCGCTCTGGGTGTATTGTTGTTTCAGTTGGGGTACTCTACTTTAGTGCAATAGAGCGTTATTGAAGATATTGCTAGGCAATTTTTAGCAGTCTAAAAAGCACTAGAATAATAAAAATTAAAATAGATAAAGGACTTAATTATGCGTTTTGTCATGAAGCAGAAAGTTTTTTCACTTAGAAATAGTTTTCAAATTTTTGATGAACACGACAACCTAGCATATATCGCTAAAGGTGGTTTTTTCAGTATTCGTAAGGGGCTCACACTCAAGAATGCGAGCGAGATAGAAGTCGCCAAAATTAAACAGAAACTATTAGCCTGGAAACCTACTTACTTTATTACCTTAGCTGATGGTACGCGCTGTAAGATCAAAAAGTGTTTCTTTCCGTTATTTAAAAGCCGTTTCGTATTGTCACTACCTTCAGCTGAAGTCATTATTGATGGCGATTTTTTCGCGCATGAGTACCTATTTTCCGTGGTAAATGAAGAAATAGCATGCGTGTCTAAGCGATGGTTTAGTTTTGGAGATGCGTATGGTGTTGATATCAAATATAGTGAAGATGCAGAGCTTATACTATCGGCTGTTGCTGTTATTGATTTAGTGATGCACGACGACAGTGATGCCGTCGGTGCGGACTAATTCTTTACCTGAATATACTCTCGACCAGAATATACTCGCTAACTGTTGATACTAAAAATGTCAGTTTGTGACGTACATCATTATTAAGAAAAAACCAAGAATGACGGTGTTGAAGACAAGGATGTAAGTAAAGCCTTTAACGCCATCTTTTACTCCATAGCCTTTCTGGTTTAAATAAAACCACCAAATGGCGCACATTAATACTGGCAATAAAAAAAATAATCTAATCATAAAGTTAAATGTTTATTAAAGTTTGGTAAGCATAGAACATATTCTCTCTTTTTGGTACGAAAAGGCACCATGCTTTGTTCAAACACTTGCTAAATTTATTGACTGGTTCCTTTGTTCTCGTATCTCATAACTCCAAAAACAACCCTAAAAATAGCCTATGAACTAGGGCGTGTTGATCTTTCGCGGTTGTTTTTGCAGCAATTTATGATGTTTTTATACAAGGCAGAGCTTATGTCGTGTGATTATTCCACATGAATAAGCGATAAAGACTTTGTGCTCCTGCAAAGTCACCTTACCCTACATCCTTGTAGGGCAACGCAGTAGAAAGGCATCATAAATGCTGTCCTAAGTATGTAGTAAAAGGGGTTCGTATAAATGCATTTTTCTCATTGATGCCTGCATGGATGCAGGTACTAAGATTATGCAGGAGCATAATAATCGGTACTTTCTCTGTGCGCAGAATAACTGTGCGTATCACAAGTGCCGCGATAAAAATGCATTTAATTCGAACAAAATCTAACCCTGAAAGGTCAACACGCCCTAGTGAGTAAACAGCCAATTATGCCGTTGAATCAGGCTTCCCTGAGCTCTCGTTAATGGCGGCGTTAGCTGCGTTATTTTGTTCAATTAACTGGTTCAAAGGTTTACGAATACTATACAAAAACAACAAGCTAGGAATTACCATGAGCGCTGTTAATACAAAAAATAGTGCCCAATTACCGTCTAACCAATCGACAATAATGCCAGAATATGAACCAAGCATCACTCGCCCGAAAGTGCCTAAAGATGCCATTAACGCATATTGGCTGGCAGTGAAACTCTTGTTACAAAGTACTGATAATAGGGCGACAAAAGCGACTGAACCCCATGCTGAAGTGAAGCCATCGACAAAAACCGTAAAAGCAAATAATGGCTTACTTGGCCCGACAATCGCTATAACGGCAAATAATAGGTTACTTGCCGACATTGCTATACCGCCAATAAATAGTCCTTTCAGAATACCGTAGCGAATAGTAAATACGCTGCCGATTAACGAGAATACAATCGTTGTCGTCCAGTTAATTAGCTTTGAATAGTACGCTATGTCTTCGTTGCTGAAGCCGACTTCACGGTAAAATACAATCGACATCCTGCCTAAATAGGCCTCTCCCAGTTTGAAGAGAAAAATAAACATAAGAATTGAGAGGGCTAGCTTAGTACCATTGCGATCAAAAAACTCTTGAATAGGGGCAACAAGCGTTGATAGCAGCCAGGCTGTAAGCTGATTTACCATATTTACTGGTGCTAGCTGAGCGCTAGAAAGAGGTGTCGAAACGGCTTCCCTATTGCTAGAAAGTGCACTATTAAGTTTTTTAAGTTGAACCGCGAAAACTAAAAGTAGGCCAACGATAGCTAAGGTTATAGCCGTAAATTGATATCGTTCCGCGATCAGTGAAGTTGGCCATCCAGGGTAACCGACATTAGCGTAAAATACGCTGGCGATGACCGTTGGTAATAAGCATAAAACTGCAACTGAGCGATAGGTGAAATTAGGTAATACTTGTAGGTAATCACGTTGAATTTTATCTAGTGTTGTCGCTCTGTCACTTACTGGTTCTGTTGCGACAAACGCGGTGATCATTAACACAGCCATAATCCCCGCGAGAACTAAAAATACTTCTGACCATTGCCAGTTTGGCGATTTTACTAAGATGAATGGAATACTGCCAAGCCCGGCGTAGCCAGTCCACCATCCTGCAGTAGCAAGCGCTGAGCCTGCGGCCATTGCTTCGCTATCTTCCTTATTTAGTATATCAATACGGTACGCATCTATTGCGATGTCTTGTGTAGCGCCGCTGACGGCTATCAATAGCCCAAACAACGCCATAGTACTCAATTGAAGTGTGGCATCTAATGTGCTCATGTAGAAAGCAAAAATGCAGATCAAAAGCTGTGTAGTGATAATCCAGCTTCGCCTTAAACCAAGGCTTGCAGTTAACAGTGGAATACGCAAACGGTCAGCAAGTGGCGACCATAAAAAGTTAATACTATAAGCAACAAAGATTAAGCCAAACAAGCCTATACTTGAACGTGACAAGCCTTCATCTTTCAGCCAACCTGTCATTGCAGAACCTATCATGACCCATGGAAAACCACTGGCTATGCCAAAGAAAAAAACGGTGAGTAGTTTAGGGTTTTTAAAATAATGTAGTGTTTTACGAAAAGATGTAGGAGCGGACATACGAACAAGCGGTTGTAAAAATTAGCATAAGCCTATCAAACTGAACTAGGTGACTAAAGCTATTTCTCCAAAGTTGAGGGAATTACAGGAAATGTTAGGCAAAGATGAGCTAGTGGAGAGTTAATAGAAGTCTGGGGTAAAGTTTCAGGGGAGGGTTAATGCTAGGCTATTGGCCGCCAGCCGATACAGTCAATCGGATAGCTGCCTCGTCCGGAGAAAAAGTCTAGGCAGGTGGTAATTTCGCTTCGGAAAAATAAATCAGAGTTTAGCGCTTGTGCGCCATGTAAACTGATCTCATGAATCAAATGCCAGAATACTCGCTCTTTTGCACTACTTGGTGTTTCGTCTGTTACAGAAAGTAGTGTCCACTCTTCCATGGTGTCAAGGATGAATTGGTCAAGTTCTGTGTAATGAAGTGAACGATTTATAACTGCCGTGATGTAGGCACGAATCTGGGATGTTTTGTCCGTGATAAACTGCTCAATTATCATGTCATTATGCCTACCGTATGCCTAAATTATTACCCTGATGTACCAACCAATATCGAAGCAAATGATTATAGTTCTCACTAATAGTTATCGGACATGAATTGGGGTTTGTCAAAGTACTATACATAAATTGGCAGTTAATTTTACAGTAAGTTCGCGGTTAGTTGTGACTAGGCTATTAATTTCTAATGAAATAATGATGAGTCGGGTAGGGCACATAATTTTTAAGCAAGACGGCTATTCAATGAAAGGCCGTCTCATTTTCATTGTGGCTCAGTGCTGTGCCAAATGCAGATTGTTGCCAAGGATTATTTATAAATCCGAAGGTAGCAATGTCGCCTTGATTAACAAGATAGGTTCAACAGGTACGTCGTCCCAGCCCATCACATCGCTGTAACTCGTTTGGACTTTGCCTAGTTCGTGCATGACTTCCATGCCCTCAACAATGTTACCAAATACTGTGTATCCCCATTTTCTGCCTGGGTCTAGATTCGCATTATCACCTAAGTTGAAGAAAAACTGGCGGTTGGCGGAATGAGGGCGGTTTTCTTTTGCCATTGCAATGGTGCCTTCCTCATTCTTTAAACCGTTGCCCGACTCATTTGGAATGTTGTCGTAGGTTTTTAAGTGAGTAAAGTCTTTGTCGTAGCCACCACCTTGTAATATAAAGTCACCAATTACGCGGTGAAAAATGGTGTTGTCATATTCACCTTCAACCACATAAGTTAAGAAGTTATTAACGGTCAAAGGCGCTTTTATACGGTCAAGTTCAACGATGATAATCCCTTTCGTGGTTTCTAACTTAACTAGAGGGAATAGGTTGTCGGGGTCTATCGCTGATTTTTCAGCAAAGCTAGAAAAACTCAATACCAACAAAAGCAGTGTAGTTAGAGTTCTCATACTTAACTCCGAATAAAATTGATCATATCTGGGTGATTGGCGATATCGGCAATAAGTTTACCAAGCAGTTGGTTAAAGTCTCGCTCCAATACGGCTACGTCAGCGCTTAGAGGGCCATTGCTGTTGCCACGGGCGTTAAATACATTGGTAAATACACTGTCACCTTTTGAAACCTTCACACGTACTTGGATGTCACTATTAGCATCGTATTTCATTATCGTTTGTTGAACTCTCACCATGGCGCGTTCTATCTCAATTTCTATCTGGATATTGCCACCAGACAAATTAAGCCCTTGTGCACTCAAATAAGGGCGCAGTGTCTCAGCTACTGCGTCACTGAATACTCGGTTAGGTGATAGCAACTTAGCAGCTTTGTCGGCTTGCAAAATTTGAATAATATGGTTGCTTGAACGCAAATCTTTAACGGCAAAGTTAGCTGGAATACCTTGGTAAAGTGTATTTGCACTCTGGTTGATTTGCGGCGCCACGATGACTTGGCTAGGAGTCGAGCTACAACCTGAATTTATGACGCTTGTAAAAACCGTGAATAGCGCAAATAGATGCCTATTTAATTGGCGCGGCATAGATGCTTTTGACATTGCTTTAAACAGTATTTTAGACATTGTGATGATTATCTCTTTGTATCTCTTTTACGTGATGTATTATTTCTTAATGCTTGAAAGGACAACGAATTTTTTATCGCTGGCGATGAGTTTACAATTGCCAAAGACGCGTTTCAATTTCACGTGATAGGCGAGCTGACGATTGCCGACAATGCGCAATTCACCACCTTTTCTCAGCACCCGCTTTGCATCGTTAAACATCTGCCAGGCTATATGATCTGTTGTCGCATGCTGTTGGTGAAATGGTGGGTTACATACAACGACATCAACAGAGTTTGATTCTTGCTCAGTCAAGCAATCGTCCACTGAGAACTCACAGCTGTCTGTAGCATCCGGCAGGTTTTGTTTGATATTTTGCTCTGCACTGGCAACCGCCATAAATGACTCATCTTTAAAAATTATATTGGCGCGATGCTGCTCTGCATGCAATTTAGCAAGCATTGAAAGACCAATAACGCCATTTCCACACCCTAAATCTACGACCGTTGCGCCGTCTTTAATACTTGGCAGGTCAGACATCAAGACTCGAGCACCAATGTCTAAGCTTTCACGAGAAAATACACCCGCGTGGTTGGAAATAGTGAATTTTTCTGCAGTAAGCGATTCATGGCTCAACGTCCACTCGCGAATGTGGTCCGATTGCTGAAAAGCCCTTTGTTCTGTTAGCTCGGAAAATACAAGGCGTGACTTTTTCACTGCAAGTGAGGTTTTTGTGCTGCCCAACAACTTTTCGAAAACGTTTAGGGTAGAGGTGTGAATATCTTTAGCTCTAGCACCTGCAATAAACTTAACTTCGTCGCTATAGTGGGCGTTTATCTTGCTCAATTGTTCTGCTAGTAAGGCATTACTTTTGGGAATTCGAAATAAGATGATATCAACATGTTCAGGCAAAGCTGAGAGTGAATCTAAGAATTGGATATCAGCATCTTCGAGTGAATTTAATGCTACGTTATGATACGTGCCTTGTTGCGATAGATATGAATCACTTACGGTACAGACTTTGTGGTCTGTAAGGTTACATGCCAAAGCACCAAAGGTATCGTTGAAGATTAGAATATTCTTACAGCCATCCAATAATTGGTTTTCGTCTAAGTAGCTGAGAAGGTATTCATCGGTCGCATCCCAAGCTTGTAAACTTCGGTTAACTTGCGCTGGAGGGAAACGCTCGAGGTGCAACGGGGCGTCTACACCCCCCTGATTTTTGAAAAAAGGGCTTAGCATAAAGAAAGTGATTGAAAATGTTCGTTAGAATAGGAATATTGTCGCAAATTCACTTGAGAATACCAATGAGGCAGGTGTAAATAATCTTTACGATGTCCTTTTCACGTATATAGCAACATTGAAATATTAAGATTTCCACTGGCTGAGCTCTGTTTTTAAACATCCTAACTTAGCTAAGCCTTAACATTGTATTGGCATTGTTTCATTTGGTCATCGAGGAGACAACTCATCAACATCAGCGCACCTAATGCAACTCTACATTATTTCCCAAGCTTTCTTTCGCAATCTCAGGCATATGAGTTTTTTGAGACATTTCAGCAATCACTTCAGTGGCGACAAGACGACATTAAGGTTTATGGGCGACAAGTTAAAATTCCGAGACTGCAAGCTTGGTATGGGGATGATGAGTTAAGTTACACATACTCTGGCTTGACCATGAAGGCTCTGCCATGGACAAAAGCACTTGAGGCTATAAAAACGCAAGTTGAACAAGCAACGGGGTATCAGTTTAATGCATGCCTGGCCAATCTTTATCGAGATGGCAATGACACCGTTGGCTGGCACAGTGACGATGAACCAGAGTTAGGCGAGCAGCCTGTAATTGCTTCAGTGTCACTGGGTGCAGAGCGCGACTTTCAGCTGAAACATAAGTCATTATCAGAAAAACTAACAATTTCATTGAAATCAGGCAGTTTACTGACAATGTCTGGCGAAACACAAAACGCTTGGCAGCATTGTTTACCGCGTACAAAACGCGTAAAATCGCCGCGCATCAATTTAACCTTTAGGCGAGTTTTTCAATAGATTTCGCCCTGCAATTAAATTTGCTTATCTTGTCTGTAGTTAACCGTCTTTAGAAATTTTTTGCCTTGAGATAATTGGCACTTCGATGGCGACAAACTAAAATTAAGTAATATGTTAAGTGTGAAAATGGAAGTTGCACTAACGTTTTTCTAGGGAGTATGTATGAATATAGCGATACAAATAGAAGAAAAATTATTGTCGGCATTTGCACCGACGCACCTTGATGTTGTAAACGAGAGTCACCAGCACAACGTTCCACCTGGCAGTGAGTCCCATTTTAAAGTTGTGATCGTTTCCAATAACTTTGAAGGGGAGCGTTTAATCAAACGTCATCGCGCGATTAATAAAGTGTTGGAAACCGAATTGTCCGAACACATTCATGCGTTGGCACTTCACACTTACACCGAAAAAGAGTGGCATAACTACTATGCTGATAATACGCCGCTATCTCCGAAATGCTTAGGAGGCAGTAAACGCTAACTTTAGGCAGTTTAACCATTCAGAAAACAAACAATCGGAAAGTCATAAACCACACCTTTACCTGTTTGTTTTCTGGACCAATTCTGTTATTAATATCCTCAAGTAATGATAACTACAAGTTGCCTCGTCATTTTTCTTAGCCCGTTTACTTAAAACAAATACATAGAATACCGATAATTAACTGTATTAAGGCTAATAAAACTCGGACAAGGGGCACTTATTGGGGAAATGAATGAAGGGGTTGCATTTGCTGGTGCGGGTCGTCGACCAGATGACAGAAACGCTTGGCAAACTGATCGCATGGCTGACTTTAGCTATGGTGGTTTTAACATTTGCCATAGTGGTGCTGCGCTATGGTTTCAATATGGGCTGGATAGCGCTTCAAGAGTCAGTTCTTTATCTACATGGCTTAGTTTTTATGCTGGGTGCAGCATACACGCTAAAAGCCGATGGCCACGTGAGAGTCGATATTTTTTATCAAGGTTTTTCCACTCGGAAAAAGCAATTTGTTGACCTGTTTGGCGGTATATTCCTGTTATTACCCGTTTGTGTATTTGTCTTTTATATTAGCCTCGATTACGTGATGGCAGCATGGCAGATCAAAGAAAAATCGAGCGAAGCAGGTGGTCTACCTTTTGTCTATCTAAGTAAATCATATTTGCTTATTTTCTCTATAACATTGGCAATGCAGGGGATTGCCGAAGTCATTCGCAATGCGCTAAATCTATTCACTCATAGTAAGCTCGATAGCCTAGGAGAACAGTAATGGAGTATATATCATTACTCATGTTCGCCGTTGTTTGTGGCGTATTATTGCTTGGTTACCCCGTAGCTATCACGCTTGCGGGAACCGCGCTTATTTTTGCGGGTATTGGCGTAGCGGTAGGAATTTTTGAACCTGCTTTTTTGAGTGCGTTACCAAGCAGACTCTTTGGTGTTATCAATAACCAAACACTGCTCGCTGTGCCCTTGTTTGTTTTTATGGGCGCTATGTTGGAAAGGGCAAAGATCGCTGAGAATCTGTTAAACGCGATGGCCGTGCTATTTGGACGATTTCGTGGTGGCTTAGCGATCTCCGTTACACTGGTGGGCATGATGCTTGCCGCTAGTACTGGCATTGTTGGTGCCACTGTGGTGACCATGGGACTACTTTCTCTTCCGACTATGCTCAAGCGTGGGTACGATCCTAAGTTTTCCACCGGTATTATTTGCGCTACAGGTACCTTAGGGCAGATCATTCCACCGTCTATTGCACTTGTTCTTTTAGGGGACGTTCTATCGAGTGCTTACCAGCAAGCTCAACTAAATATGGGAATATTTAGCCCGAAAACCGTTTCTGTCGGTGAGCTTTTTGCTGGTGCAGTTGTACCAGGATTAGTGCTCGTACTCATGTATATTGGCTATTGTGTAGGTAAAGCCATTTTCCAGCCAGAGCAAGTACCAGCGCTTACCACAGAAGATGCGAAGGAAATCGCTGGCGATAAGTCTATTGCTGGTTTAATGTTTTCTGCTCTCGTCCCGCCACTACTTCTTATTTTTGTGGTGCTAGGTTCAATACTTGGCGGTTTTGCTACGCCAACAGAAGCTGCTGGCGTAGGTGCAATGGGAGCTACCTTGCTAGCTTTATCGCAGCGCATGTTAACAAAAGCCTCGTTAAAAGCGGTGATGGATAGCACTGTTAAGATTACCTCTATGGTGTTTCTGATTCTGATCGGTGCTAGTTTGTTTTCACTCGTTTTTCGGGGTTTTGGTGGTGAAGAGCTCGTAAAAAGCTTATTTGAGCAAATGCCGGGTGGGGTGCTAGGTGCGACGCTGATCGTGATGCTCGTGATATTCCTGCTTGGTTTTATTCTCGATTT
The DNA here is from genome assembly GCA_022448425.1 of Thalassotalea sp. GTDB lineage: Bacteria > Pseudomonadota > Gammaproteobacteria > Enterobacterales > Alteromonadaceae > Thalassotalea_F. The sequence continues at coordinate 80,509 of JAKVCY010000195.1, forward strand.
TATAGAAATTACCTTTGTTGTTGTGCCAATTGTTGCGCCTATCCTGCTGGCTATGGGGTTAGACCCTATTTGGCTAGGTATTATGATTGCGATAAATTTACAAACGTCATTTTTAACTCCACCTTTTGGTTTTGCACTTTTCTATCTACGAGGGGTAGCAGATAAAGCAGTAAAAACAGCAGACATATACAAAGGTGTAATTCCTTTTATAGTATTACAACTGATATTATTAATTGTATTGGCAGTATGGCCGGAGCTCGTCACTGCGCTACCTGCAATGATCTACGGAAGCAATTAATACTACGTAAAAAACACGGAATAATAACGATGAAAATAGTTAAACAAATAATATTGCCGGTACTAGCGGTTATTGTGTTAACAGCATGTGGGGACAAACAACAAGCCGCTTCAAGTGATGAAGCCGTTGCGACACAGACATTCAAATGGAAAATGGTAACGTCTTGGCCAAAGAATTTTCCTGGCCTTGGTTTAGCACCAGAAAAATTTGCGCAATATGTTAGTGAGATGAGTAATGGGCGTTTGCAGGTCCAAGTGTTTGGGGCAGGTGAGTTAGTTCCTGGCTTTGAGGTCTTTGACGCTGTATCACAAGGTACTGTCCAAATGGGACACAGCGGACCTTACTATTGGAAAGGCAAAATACCAGCATCGCCTATTTTTGGTGCGATGCCGTTTGGCATGACGGCGACGGAATTAAATGCGTGGCTGCACTATGGTGGTGGCCTAGAGCTTTGGCAACAACTCTACAAGCCGTTCGGCATCATTCCATTAGCTGGCGGTAACTCTGGTGCGCAATTCGCGGGTTGGTTCAAGAAAGAGATTAATACTATTGATGATTTGAAAGGCCTTAAAATGCGCATTCCAGGCATCGGTGGTGAAGTACTGCAACGTGCAGGTGGCGTACCAATCAACTTGCCAGGCGGGGAGATTTTCTCGGCTTTGCAAAGTGGTGCCATTGATGGCACAGAATGGGTTGGGCCTTATAACGATTTAGCATTTGGTTTTTATCAAGCTGCGGAATACTACTACTCGTCGGTTTGGCATGAGCCGGGCACAGCGTTAGAGTTTTTAATCAACGAGAAAGCGTTTAATGAACTGCCAAAAGATCTACAGAAAATAGTCACAGTAGCGGCTCGCGCGGTCAATGAAGATACGCTTGATGAATACAATGCGCGTAACAATAACGCGATGAAGCAGTTAATTGAAAAGCACAATGTGCAGATCAAAGAATTACCTGCGCCAGTATTAGCTGAGTTAAAGCGTTTCAGTGATGAAGTTATCGCTGAGCAAGTTGCTGCAGATGAGGGCTTTGCTAAAGTCTGGGCTTCGTATAGCGCTTTTCTAGCCGATATTCGAGACTATCACAACAAAACACTTAAACCTTATTTTGAAAATAGATAAGGGTCTTCAATTTCAACATTAACGCCATCATCTGATGGCGTTTTGCTGCTCGTACCTCTTTTATCTGCGAACCAAAGTACACTATGCGGCAATTTGAATTATTCTCATGGCGATTCGCCCGCACGATTCGTCTGTACTAAGAAGGTTATCTTTATATGGTGATTCAACCAAAAATTCGTGGCTTTATCTGTACTAATGCTCACCCAGTAGGCTGTGAAGCTCACGTACAGGAGCAAATTGATTACGTAAAAAGTCAGACTCAAGCTGATGCAAAACCTAAGAATGTACTTGTGATTGGTGCGTCTACCGGTTACGGCTTGGCGTCACGTATTACGGCTGCATTTGGCTCAAATGCAAAAACGTTAGGTGTATTTTTTGAAAAACCACCAACGGAGAAGAAAACAGCAAGTGCTGGCTGGTACAACACGGCAGCATTCCAAAAAGCAGCTGATGAAGCTGGCTTGTGGTCAAAGAATATTAATGGTGATGCGTTTTCTCATGAGATCAAAGCAAAAGCCATCGACCTAATTAAAGAAGAATTAGGCGAAATTGACCTAGTGATCTACTCATTAGCGTCACCTCGTCGCACAGATCCAGATACAGGCGAAGTTTACTCATCAACGTTAAAGCCTATCGGTGAATCTGTGACAACTAAGAACTTAAATACGTCTAAGCGTATTATTGATTCTGTGTCTGTTGAGCAAGCTAATGACGCTGAAATTCAGGGCACAATTGACGTGATGGGCGGTGCTGACTGGGAGCTATGGATTAAAGCTCTTAGCGAAGCTGGCGTTTTGTCAAATAGCTTTAAAACAACAGCTTACACATACATTGGTAAGAAGCTAACATGGCCAATTTACGGTCATGCAACCATTGGTAAAGCGAAGGAAGATTTAGATAGAGCAGCAAAGGCTATCAATGAGAGTACTGCTGATTTAGCGGGCAAGGCTTACGTGACATCTCTTAATGCTGTTGTGACACAAGCGAGCTCTGCAATTCCGATTATGCCACTTTACATTTCTGCAATGTTTAAAGTGATGAAGTCTGACGGTACGTACCAAGGGTGTATTGAACAAATTCAGGATCTATTCCGTGAGAACTTATTCGGCGAAAGCTCTCGTCTAGACGAAGCTGGCCGTTTAAGTCAAAACTACAAAGAGCTCGAAGACAGTGTTCAAGATCGCGTGCAAGCGATTTGGGACGAAGTTGATACAGACACTATTGACGAGCTGACGGATTATCAAGGCTATCACAACGAGTTCCTGAAACTATTTGGTTTTGGCGTCGATGGTGTTGACTATGATGCTGACGTAACTCCGCTAGCTGAAATTAATCATCTAGCCTAGGGATTCGGTCTCAATATTTGGGATATTGGTATTTGGGCATATTAGCGTTTGGTCGACTATCACGCGCTAATAAGCTCTCATATCAAATAGCAGACCAATTGAAATACCCAAAAGGTCAGGCTGTTTAGCCCGTATAGCCTTTAATAGGAACGAGGTTAAGCAGCTGACTTTTTTACCGTACCGTAAAATAGGCCACTAAAGTGGATTTTAATATGTGTATGGTGACTATTCACAGCTTACTCAAATCCTATTCGCAGTCCAAATAGTTGCTCTTAAAACCCGCTGCTTGGAGCGTCTAATGAACTTCTTACCCTTCTGGCTCTAGTTACCTTCTATTTGTTGGGGCGAAGCTTCTTACCTTCTTACCTATAAATTCGATTCGACATTGATTTAGTGTAATTTGATTTATCGACAAACATCATTCTGCCATTTGTTTGTGTCATACTGTTAGCTCATGTCTTACGTTGTTCTTTTTTACACTTAAGTTATTTACAAATATGAAAAAAACTTCATTAATATCATCACTAGTAATCAGCTTGACGTTTGCCTCACAACATAGTTTTGCAATCTCAGCAGAGCACAAAACAACCAATCTATATCAACAAGTAGACGGCAGTGTTAAATCCTTGCTTTTATGCGCTAAGGAGCAGCAAAAACTTGTAGTAGTCGCACATCGAGGTGGCTACGCCCCCGGCTTTCCCGAGAATGCATTAAATACATTAGAACGAGCAAACCAGAACATTCCTACCATATTGGAAATCGATATTGTTAGCAGCGTTGATGGCATTGACTATTTGCACCATGACAAAACATTGGATCGAACGACAACTGGCAGCGGTAAATATGGTAATAAAGAGTGGTCAGATATAAAGGCGTTGCGTTTGCGAGACGACGGCTATTCTGTAACAAAGCAGCACCCAGTGAGTTTAGATGAAATGCTGTCTGCCATGCAAGGTAAGGCGTTTTTGATGCTTGATATGAAAGATCCTTCGAGCAACCAAAGCATCATCGAGAAAATTGTCAAAGCAAATATGTTACAAAGCAGTATATTTATCGCTTATAACCATCAACAAGCGAAAGATATTTTGACTGTCGCGCCGAACGCAATTATAGCGATCGGTGCTTCTTCTCCAGAGCAGGTTGAGGGTATTAAAGAAAGTGGCCTCGATAAGACGCCGTTTGTTGCACTATCAGGTGCTATATCGTCAGATGCTAGCTTTATTAAGCAACTAAACAGTGAGGGCCATTTTCCATTGGGCAGCAGTTTCTATGGTGAGAACCCAGCAGATGCGCGTCTTTTTACACAAGCTAACATTTCGGATTTTGACAATGCATCCCAAAATGGGTTTCAAATGGTAGTTTCCAATCGTCCTTTAGCTGCACATAAATATTTATCAGAAAACAATCTTGCATTACGTGAGTGTCCAGCTGAAAAGTAACCGTTAGCGCTGTCCTTAACGTGCGTAGCTAAACAGCAGCCTAGAACTAGGTCTAGTGAGTTCAGCTGCGTGCTCTCGTTTAGTTTTGCATACTTTTGCTCACAATCAGACTGAGCCTTTAGAAGTAGCTCCCTCTAACTTATCTTTCTTCGCAGCTACCGATAATTTTATTCTCTGCACTTTTTAGTATCTCGTCTAAAATTTAAGCTGAGCGGTATTTTGTTAGCGAATTTTGTCAGTAAAAAATATCGTGGTCGGATAGCATCTTTATGTTTGTTCGTGCTAAAATTCGCGGCTGAAATTTAAACTAAGTCTGGTGGCAAATAATTTGTAAAAATTATTATGTCGCTGAAATACACTGAAATCGCCTTTATCGAAGAGCTTTCGGGCTGTCCAGTAAAGCGGTTTTATACTCCCGTCAAAGTAGTGCAAGTGTTTATGATTACAATAAAGAAGGGTCTGGATGTTCCTGTACAAGGGGCTCCCCAGCAAGTAATCCATGATGGTCCGTCCATCAAAACCGTCGCAACACTGGGCGAAGAGTTTGTGGGTATGCGACCTACTATGTTTGTCAAAGTAGGTGATCGCGTTAAGAAAGGTCAGGCGCTTTTTGAAGACAAAAAGAACCCTGGCGTTAAGTTCACAGCTCAAGCGGCCGGCGTTGTATCTCAAATCAACCGTGGTGAGAAGCGTGTATTGCAATCTGTTGTTATCGAAATTGATGGCGACGAGCAAGAAAACTTCAAAAGCTACAGTGCATCAGAATTATCGGGTTTATCACGTGAAGACGTGGTTAGCAACCTAGTTGAATCAGGCTTATGGACTGCTTTACGCACTCGCCCATACAGCAAGATTCCTGCTGTTGATGCAAAACCAGAAGCTATTTTCGTTAGCGCAATGGACACAAACCCATTGGCAGCCAACCCTGAAGTTATCATCAACGAGCAAAGCGAAGCCTTTAAAAACGGTTTAGCGGTGCTTGCACGCTTAACTGAAGGTGAAGTATTTGTTTCTAAAGCTCCTGGTGCAAATATTCCGACGAACGCAAGCGACGTTGTAACTGAATTTGCTGGTAAGCATCCTGCTGGCTTAGTGGGTACTCATATTCACTTCTTAAAACCTGTGGGTGCTGAAAAATCAGTTTGGCACTTGAACTACCAAGACGTTATCGCTGTAGGCAACTTATTCACTTCTGGTGAGTTAGACGCTACTCGCGTTGTGTCTTTTGCTGGTCCTGCTGTTAAAGAGCCTCGTTTAGTGCGTACAGTTTTAGGTGCAAGCCTTTCTGAAATTGCTAATGGCGCAACAGTTGATGGTGAAGTTCGCTTTGTATCAGGTTCTCTTTTACAAGGTCAACAAGCGTCTGACGTGCACGGCTACTTAGGTCGTTATCACGTTCAAGTATCTTTGCTACTCGAAGGCCGTGAGAAAGAATTTATCGGCTACATGTACCCAGGTCCGAACAAATTCTCTGTGACACGTGCTTACATGTCTCACTTCTTCAAGAATAAGTTGTTCTCTATGACAACTACAACTAATGGATCCTCCCGTGCGATGGTACCAATTGGTAACTTCGAGCGCGTAATGCCACTAGATATTCTACCTACGTTGCTATTACGCGATTTATGCGCTGGTGATACCGATAGTGCTCAGCAGCTTGGAGCGCTTGAGCTTGACGAAGAAGATTTAGCATTATGTACGTTTGTTTGCCCAGGCAAAACAGATTACGGTGTACTTCTTCGTAACTGCCTAACCACTATCGAGAAGGAAGGTTAGTTATGAGCTTGTTAAAGTTTATTGAAAACATTGAACCGCACTTTGAAAAAGGCGGTAAGCATGAAAAGTGGTTCGCTCTATACGAAGCGATTGCCACGGGTTTATTTACTCCTGGTTATGTAACTAAGGGTAAAACACATATTCGCGATAGCATCGACTTAAAACGCATTATGATCACTGTGTGGTTAGCTGTTTTCCCTGCGATGTTCTTCGGTATGTACAATATCGGCTACCAAGCGGTAGACGCACTTCAAGCAGGTTACGCATTACCTGATTGTTGGCAAGTAGGCTTATTCCACGCACTTGGTGGTGAGCTAGCAGCAGCCTCAGGCTGGTTTACCATGATGCTTTACGGCGCGTGTTTCTTCCTTCCTATCTACGCCACTACCTTCATTGTCGGTGGTTTCTGGGAAGTTCTATTCGCTGCGGTTCGTAAGCACGAAGTAAACGAAGGTTTCTTCGTTACTTCAATCCTTTTTGCTTTGATTCTTCCTGCGAGTATTCCGCTTTGGCAAGTAGCTATCGGTATTACTTTCGGTGTTGTAATCGCGAAAGAAATTTTCGGTGGTACAGGTAAAAACTTCTTAAACCCTGCATTAGCAGGCCGTGCATTCCTATTCTTTGCATACCCAGCTGAAATCTCTGGTGACTCTGTTTGGGTTGCTGTTGACGGCTTCTCTGGTGCTACGCACTTAGCGGCTGGTGCTTCAGCTCAAGTTGGCGCGATTGATTACTCAATGAATTCTGCTTGGTGGGATGCTTTCTGGGGCTTCATCCCTGGTTCTGTAGGTGAAGTATCAACTGCCATGATTTTACTAGGCGGTGCATACATTCTTTATAAAGGTATTGCTTCTTGGCGTATCGTACTAAGCGTATTCTTAGGCATGGCGGTAACAGCGACACTATTCAACATGATTGGTAGTGACACTAACGCGATGTTTGCAATGCCTTGGTACTGGCACTTAGTTGTTGGTGGTTTTGCTTTCGGTATGATGTTCATGGCGACAGACCCAGTGACTATGTCATTTACAAATACAGGTAAATACTGGTTTGGTGCTCTTGTTGGTGTAATGGTTGTGTTAGTACGTGTTGTTAACCCTGCATTCCCAGAAGGCATGATGCTAGCTATTTTATTCGCTAACTTATTCGCACCACTATTTGACTACTTTGTTGTTCAGTCAAATATCAAACGGAGGGTTGCTCGTGTCGGCTAATAAAGAAACATTTGGCAAAACGGTAGGTTTCGTTTTTGCGGTATGTTTAGTGTGTGCATTATTAGTATCGTTCGCAGCGGTACAATTAAAGCCACTACAAACAGCTAACAAACTATTAGACCAGCAAACTAAAATTTTAGAAGCTGCAGGTCTATTAGAAAAAACTGATGGTACATCAGCGTCAATTAAAGCGACTTACAAACAATTCGTTGAAGCGCGCATGATTGACTTAGACTCTGGTGAGTTCATTGAAGGTAACCCTGATTTATTCGACGAGCGCCGTAACTCTCGTGATAAAGCGAAGTCAGAGAAACCAGAAAATGACTTAGCAGGTATCAACCGTCGTTCACACGATGCGGTTATCTACTTAGTACGCGATGGTGCAGGCAATGTAGAAACAGTTGTTTTCCCCATGGTAGGTTCAGGTCTTTGGGACCTAATGTACGCATATGTAGGTGTTGAAGCTGACTTAAATACTATCCGTAACGTAATTTACACGGCAGAAATGAAGGAAACTCCGGGCTTAGGTGCAGAAGTACTTAACCCTACGTGGATTGCTTTATGGCCTGGTAAGAAAATTTTCGACGATGAAAATCAAGTTCGCGTTGAATTAGTTAAAGGTGGCGTAAAAGCTGGTAACCCTTACGAAGCATATCAAGTTGATGGCTTGTCAGGTGCTACGCTTACAGCTAATGGTGTAACTCGCACATTCCAATTCTGGTTTGGTCAAGAGGGTTACGAACCATTTATCGCTAAGTATCGCAACGGAGGGTTGAACTAATGTCTGCTGATGCTAAAAAAGTATTAACGAGTCCTATTGTTGATAACAACCCAATTGCGTTACAAGTACTAGGTATTTGTTCTGCACTGGCGGTAACGAGTTCAATGGCAAATGCGTTAGTAATGACGCTAGCGGTTGTTTTCGTAACAGCATTCTCTAACTTATTTATCTCGATTATTCGTAATCAGATTCCATCAAGTGTTCGTATCATTGTTCAAATGGCGATTATCGCGTCATTGGTAATCGTGGTAGACCAAGTATTGAAAGCCTTCTCTTACGCATTGTCGCAAGAGTTATCGGTTTTCGTTGGTCTAATCATTACTAACTGTATTGTAATGGGTCGTGCTGAAGCTTTTGCGATGAAAGAAAAGCCAGGCGTGAGCTTCATGGATGGTATCGGTAACGGTTTAGGTTACGGTTTCATTCTACTGTCTGTTGCATTCGTTCGTGAATTATTAGGTTTCGGTACTGTATTCGGTGTTGAGATTCTGCCATTAATTCAAAACGGTGGTTGGTATCAAGCGAATGGTTTATTAGTACTACCATTCTCTTCATTCTTCATTATTGGCTTAATCATCTGGGCAATTCGCCAGTGGAAGCCAGAGCAAGTTGAGAAGGACTAATCACGATGGAACATTATTTATCCTTATTAGTTAAAACGATTTTCATCGAGAACATCGCATTATCTTTCTTCTTAGGTATGTGTACATTCCTTGCTGTATCTAAGAAAGTAAGTACAGCGATTGGTCTTGGTGTTGCAGTAGTTGTGGTATTGGGTATCGCTGTACCTGCGAACCAAGTTATCTACCAAGCTATCTTGGCTCCGGGTGCACTAGATGACGTATTGGGCATTACTGACCCAACACAATCTGTTGACTTAAGCTTCCTATCGTTTATCACTTTCATCGGTGTTATTGCGGCACTAGTACAAATTCTAGAGATGGTTTTAGATAAGTACTTCCCACCGTTATACAACGCGTTAGGTATCTTCTTACCACTAATTACGGTTAACTGTGCGATCTTCGGTTCGGTATCTTTCATGGTAGCGAAGAACTTAACGCTAGGTGAATCCGTAGTTTACGGTATTGGTTCTGGTATTGGTTGGGCACTTGCAATCGTATTGCTTGCAGGTATCCGCGAGAAGATGAAATACTCTGATGTACCAGATGGCCTTAAAGGTTTAGGTATCACGTTTATCACGACTGGATTGATGGCATTTGGCTTTCTTTCTTTCGGTGGTATTTCGTTGTAGTAAGATTAACGTAGAAGGCGTTATTTATACGCCTTCTCCTAGAGAAGTGTAAAGGAAAAGTCGATGGAAATTATTCTCGGCGTAAGCATGTTCACTGCAATCGTTATCGCTTTGGTACTAGTAATCTTATTTGCTAAATCAAAGTTGGTTGCCGAAGGTGACGTGACTATTTCAATTAACGGTGACCCTGAAAAAGCGGTTACTACGGGCGCTGGTGGTAAGCTACTTGGTGCATTAGCTGACAAAGGTATTTTCATTCCTTCAGCGTGTGGTGGCGGTGGTACATGTGGCCAGTGTCGTGTAGAAGTGCACTCAGGTGGTGGTGATATCTTACCAACTGAGCTTGGCCACATTACTAAGCGTGAAGCAAAAGAAGGTTGTCGATTGGCCTGTCAAGTTAATGTAAAACAAGACATGGAAATCGAAGTTGAAGATGAAATCTTCGGTGTACAGCAGTGGGAATGTACTGTTATCTCTAATGATAACAAAGCAACATTCATCAAAGAGCTTAAGCTTGGTATCCCAGATGGCGAATCAGTACCTTTCCGTGCCGGTGGTTACATTCAAATTGAAGCACCATCTCACCACGTAAAATACAAAGATTTCGATATTGAAGAACAATATCGCGGTGACTGGGAACGTTTTGGGTTCTTCGATATTGAGTCAAAAGTTGATGATGACACATTACGTGCTTACTCAATGGCTAACTACCCAGAAGAAGAAGGCATTATCATGCTTAACGTGCGTATTGCTACGCCGCCACCTAACAACCTTTCTTTACCTGCTGGTAAGATGTCATCGTACATCTTTAGCTTGAAAGCAGGTGATAAAGTGACTATTTCTGGTCCATTCGGTGAGTTCTTCGCGAAAGACACTGATGCGGAAATGGTATTTATCGGTGGTGGTGCAGGTATGGCGCCAATGCGTTCTCATATCTTCGATCAGCTTAAACGTCTTAAGTCTAAGCGTAAGATGTCTTTCTGGTATGGTGCTCGTTCACTGCGTGAAATGTTCTACGAAGATGACTACAATATGCTAGCAGCAGAGAACGATAACTTTGATTGGCATGTAGCGCTTTCTGACCCGCAACCAGAAGATAACTGGGATGGTTTAACAGGATTCATTCATAATGTTCTTTATGAAGAGTACCTTAAAGACCATGAAGCACCAGAAGATTGTGAATACTACATGTGTGGTCCTCCAATGATGAACGCTGCAGTTATCGGCATGCTAAAAGATCTTGGTGTAGAGGATGAGAACATCCTTCTAGATGACTTCGGTGGTTAATTTTAGATTTTTGCTTGCTTGATGGCGTTATTGCGTTGTCGTGAATGCTCACCTAGATGACTAGGCTGCGTGTTCACTCCTAGCACTAAAACCATCAATCGAAGCATAATCCTTAAGATTAGAATCCGAAAATGAAAAGAGCGACCTTGGTCGCTCTTTTTGTCTCTATAATATTTCAAAACAAAACTTTTGAAGGAACAAGTTAAAGGCGAAAGATTATGTCTTATCTCAGCTCTTTGACGAATCAAAGGTATAAAAATGAATCTGTTAAAAACATTAAGAATTGCGACTTGTTTTGCTACATTGCTCACAGCACAGAGCACCATGGCGGCCGATAGACCATTAAATAAGATGGAAGTTAAAACCTATGAACCTATTGTCGCCAAAGTTAACGAGTTAAACGCCAAATACGGCGCTGAAAACGTTCTGATTGTGCTTGATATCGATAATACTATTTTGACTAGCTCAGTGGATTTAGGGGGGGATATTTGGTACCAGTGGCAACGTGGTAAGCTAGACATAAAGCCAAGCCTAGAACAGAAGGTTAGTTGCCTATTTGAGGACTCGATAGGTTTGCTATACGAGTTGACACCGATGTACTTAACAGAAGAAAACCTGCCAAATATCATTAGTTCATGGCAACAGACAAATACACTTTTTGCATTAACGTCACGCGCACCTAAATATAGACCAGCGACGGAGCGCGAGCTAGACAACAAAGGTATTGATTTAGCTAAAGCGGCTATAGCGCCTGTTGGCCAGAAAGCTCCTCTTTATCGTGAGATGCTAGAAAGAGAGATGAGCTATATGGAAGGCATTATGATGACTTCTGGTATGAATAAAGGTGAAATGCTGGACTACCTACTGAGTAAAACAGGTAGAAAATTTGATGCCTTTGTTTTCGTAGATGACTCTGAGAAAAATATCGTCGACCTTTACAATAACTACAAATCTCAAAATACGATTGATCGAAATATTGTCCACTACATCAATATTGAAGCTAAACGAGAAGCGGAGTTTGGTGCGCTAATTACCAAAGTGCAGGCAGACCAAATGGCGTCGCAATGGACTAAGCTGAATGAAACCTTGAATGCGATTTTTCCGCAACGTAACACATCAGGTAAGTGCTTAAGCATTGACTAATCCTTGTCGGCTTAGAGGTCTCGACTAATGAAAGTGCTTAATGAATATTAAGCTGCAAATATTGAAATGAGAGCGGCAATAGCCGCTCTTTTTATAGTGCTTGTAGCTGTTTCAAAATTATACATATTTTCACATTTGTTTTTAGTAGCTTTATATAAATGGCAAGTTAGACTGAGCCGATAAAATGCATGTTAACGGAATAAAACCATGTCAATATCAAAAGTAAAGTTGGCACTACTATCAAGCTTGTTATTAGCGATGATGCTAAGTGGATGTAGCACCAAACCTTCAATCAGTACCGAAACCTTCTTCCTTGAAACATCCCGCCTCGGTCATGCAGCTGTCAATGATGGTCGTAGAATCTATGTGCTTGCCGGTTCAAATCAATCGGTTTTCTTATCAGACATAGAAATCATAGATCCAGTAACTCAAGAAATTAAGGTGCAAAAAATAAGCTCATACCAAGACGTTATTTTTCTGCAGTTTGGGATGGAAATCACTCAATCTACATTCTGGGAGGAATTAGTTACACTTTTGGCAAACCAAGGTTTGAGAATCGCGTAGAAGTGTTTAATACAATCACTTAAGAAGTCAGCTTTACAACGCCACTCCCACTGCCAACTCGTATTAATGGTGCCGTATTTCTTAATGATCGAATTTTTTTATTCGGCGGTGCTTACCCCCAGAAAGGGAAATTAGCGCCGACTGCAAAAGTTGCGGTTTTCAATACGAAAACTAAGAATTGGTTTAGAGCCAGCGATATGCCGACAGCTAAAACTACAGGTGCTGTCGTCAAAGATAACCTTATCTATGTAGTGGGAGGGTATGATAGAAAGGTGTCGCTTAACGTTTTTGAAAAGTTTGATCCTAAATCAAACAAATGGGAATCACTCCCGCCGATGCCCGTCGGCATCAGTGCACATTCTGTGACGGTCGTTAAAGACAAGTTATTCTTGTTTGGCGATTATCATAATTTGAAATCAACCTATTCATATGACTTTAAAAGTGAGCAGTGGGAGATGATTGAAATTGGCTATAAACCCAGTAGGCACAATGCTGCTACAACGTTAGCGGACATAACCTATGTTATTGGAGGCTATACCGGCGGAAATGACGTCTCTCTGAACTATATACAGGCATTCAAACTGTAGCTTGTTTGGAAGAGGCTAGTTACTCAAGCCCTGATAGCTATCAGGGCTATATTTAGAAAAATAATAGCGTATTACTTCGCTTGATGATGGTTTAAAATCCATTCAGTAAGTAAACGAACACCATATCCAGTGCCGCCAACCGGGTATTCATTTTTGGACGCAGGCATCAAGGCGTTACCTGCCATATCGATATGTGCCCAACGAGTATCACCGGTAAACTGTTGTAAGAAAGTGGCTGCAGTTGTAGCACTTGGTCCGCCCGTACCAGTGTTTCTTAAATCTGCAATCGGGCTTTTCAGTTTGTCTTTGTAACCTAAAGGCAAACGCCAAAGCGGCTCATTAACCACGTGACTTGCATCAGTAAGTTCTTTGATGAGTGTTTCATCATCACTGAACAATCCACCAAGCTCTGTGCCAAGTGCACGGTACTTACCACCAGTAAGTGTCGCGATATCGACCATTACACTAGGTTCAAATTTCTTTCGGGCATACCACATAGAGTCAATTAGCACTAAACGACCTTCGGCATCTGTATGCGTTATCTCCACAGATAAACCCTCTGCGGTTCTAACCACGTCACCAGGCGCCTGTGCTTTTTCAGAAACCATATTTGCTGCCATACCCATGACTGCAACAACGTTAACTTTTGCTTTCATTTCAGCAAGTGCTTTAACTGTGCCTAGTGCAGCAGCGGCACCAGCCATATCTGACTTCATGCGCACAATAGACTCAGTTGTTTTGATTTGATAACCACCTGAATCAAAGGTAATACCTTTACCAACAACAGCAATCGGCGCTGTGTCGCTATTTTTGTAATGGGCAACAATTAATCGTGAGCCTTCTGTGCTACCACGACCAACGCCTTCGAGTGCATTCATGCCTAACTTTTTAATTGCCTTAGGCTCGAGTACAGTGACTTTGACACCAAGCTTTTTAAGTTTTTTGGCTTCCTTGGCAAAGTCTTCAGTCGTCAATGCTGAAGGAACTTCGTTAGTTAAATCGCGCGCTAAAAACATACCAGACTGAATGTGCTCTAGTTGTTCATATGCTTTTTCAGTAGCGTCGACAGCATTTACGTCGAAGGTATAGGCCTTTTCTTGGTATTTTGCTTTTTTGTATTTATCGTAGTTGTAAGCACGTAAGTTCATACCGTGAGCTAGATAAGCCGCTTGATTTGCTTGCATCGCTTCTGCATCAACTTCGATATTGTTGATAGAAGCTTTGTTTAGGTGAGCTGATACATTGCCCCCCAACTTTGTAAGCTCTGATTGACCCAAATCACCATCACCTAAACCGACGACCAAAACGCGGTCGTAATTTAAGCCTACTGGTGCGACGACTTCAGCAAATGTGTTGAAGTCACCCTTAAAGTCATTAATTTTTAATGCCTTAGATAGTTGGCCTTGGCTTTTTTGATCAAGGGCGCTTAGTTGACTTGATTGAGCATTAGTACCTTGGAATAGCACTAAGGCGTCAGCATTACCCGTTAATGATGTTTTGAAATTGAAAGAATCTGCGATTGCAAGTGGGGAAAGTGTAAAAGTTGCGCAGAGAGCAGCTAGGGCTTTTTGCCTAGTTTTCATATCCAGTTCCTCAGATGAATTAAACTTGGGGTTATACCAATTGAATTAAATATCGGATCAGTAAGTCAGCACCATAGGGCTTAACGTATTAGTCGTTTTTTAATTCGCTAAGATATTTGTTTCTATTGGTATCAAATATAGCTGTTCTTGGAATTAAAGTTAAAACCTTTGGTCGCATCAATTGAGCCAATTGCCTGATTTTTGTAGAATACGTCCAAATTTTGATAGCTTACCTATATTAATGGCGGCACCAATGAGCGCGTTGAAAGCTTTTTCTTATACATTTCTACTAATCGTATTAACCGGCTGTTTTCCTGCAAAAGACCCTAATGCCAATCAAGAATTCCATCTTCAAGGTAAAACGATGGGCACAACTTACAACGTTAAAATTGTTGCCAAAGAAGGGGCATACGATCTCACCTTGCTGCAAGCTGATATCGATCAAGCTTTGGTTGAAGTTAACAACCAAATGTCGACTTATCAAAAAGACTCGGAATTGAGTTTATTTAATGCGAGCACCGGAAATGAACCCGTTGTTATTTCCGAAGGCTTTCGCACTGTACTCACTGAGGCCATCCGATTAGGCCAAATGACTGGTGGACTACTTGATGTAACTGTTGGTCCTATTGTTAACTTATGGGGCTTTGGACCAGACTATCAGCCAGAGCGAATTCCTTCTGCGGCCGAACAATTAGCAGCAAGAGAAAAAGTTGGTCTCAAGCATATACAGCTTACGGAAAGCGGTCTATCTAAAGTGATACCGGAGCTTTACATCGATTTATCAACGATAGCAAAAGGCTGGGGTGTAGATGTAGTAGCGGATCTACTTGAGCAGAAAGGGATAAACGCTTACCTTGTTGAAATCGGCGGAGAAATGCGTCTTAAAGGCTTCAAAGCTAACGGTACACTCTGGGTTATTGCCGTTGAGAAACCTATCAACAGTGAACGCAGCGTTCATCAATTCGTTGTTCCGAAAGACAATGCAGTTGCGACATCAGGCGACTACCGCAACTATATCGAAGTTGATGGAAAGCGCTTCTCTCACATTATCAACCCGCAAACAGCGAAGCCAATTGATCACAAGTTAGTATCAGTGACCGTTATTGATCCATCATCAATGACGGCAGACGGTTTATCTACTGCTATCATGGTGATGGGTCCAGAAAAGGGCTTAGCATTTGCGCAGCAGCACGACCTAGCAGTAATGATGATTGCTAAAACTGATGATGGTTTTGAAGAGATTAATACGGTAAAATTCATGCAGTATTTGAAGTAGTCATCTAAGTTTCTATGTTGTTGTGTGACTACTGTTCGTTGATGTAAACATGGCTCATATACGTGCATTTACAGGTTAGTATTTGTTACAAAACATCAGCGATTAGATAAACATATAGGGTTACAATAGCGTTTGGTTGAATGCATATTCGCTGTTTTATTAGGTAGTTTTGCTTGGAAAAAATAATGACTGTTTTCTTAATTACTTTAGGTTTGTTTTTAATCATCGCGCTTGGCATGGGTGTGGGTTACATTTTTCAGGAAAAATCGTTAGCTGGTAGCTGTGGGGGCTTAGGAAGCATTGGTATAGACAAAGAATGCAATTGTGATAATCCGTGTGAAAGCCGCCAAGAAAGAGAGCGTAAAGAAGCGCAGCAGAAAAATACCATTGATATTAAAAATATCTAACCAAAGTTTTACGAAAAAAGGCCGCTAATGCCTGTCTCTTGATCACATTTCTAGATCAAGAGACAGGCATTAGCGGCCTTTTTGTTTTCTTGTCAGTAAACTTATTTAATGGTACTGTTTAAATATACAGCTTTAACGGTTTTGTTCACAACTAAGGTGTTTAAGACTGCTTACTGTAGCGACTAAGTCTAAACTACTTAAGTTCGTAGCGACCAAATTTGAAATGAAAAAATGCGCAAAATAATCCGCATCGATATGGACTGTTAATGTCAACATAAAATATCAAAAATGTTAGTTAAAAGTTTTAGGTGTATTATTTTTACTCGGTTTATAGGTTTTAGTTTAGCGTACAAAAATGCACGTACATTAATTTCGTATTACTAAATATTTCTATTTCAGGCTCTATATGCAGAGAAAGATCGCGCACATTGATATGGATGCATACTATGTCTCGATTGAAGTCAGAGACAATCCATCATTAGCTAATAAGCCAGTCGCTGTTGGAGGCAAATCTGATCGCAGAGGGGTTCTTTCTACCTGCAATTATATCGCAAGGCAGTATGGTGTCAGTTCGGCAATGCCAACAGGGTTAGCTCTCAAAAAGTGCCCTGACCTTGTTGTCGTTCCCGGAAGAATGGAAGTGTATAAAGAGACCAGCCAAATCATTCATGGCATATTTGAAAAGTACACAGATAAAATTGAGCCTTTATCACTCGACGAGGCCTATTTAGATTTATCCGAATCCACACTGCATCAAGGCTCTGCAACCTTGATTGCTCAGGAAATTAGAGAGGAGATTCTAAAAGCTACAGGTTTAACTGCATCAGCAGGGATTGCACCGCTCAAATTCGTCGCTAAAGTAGCTTCAGACCTAAACAAGCCAAACGGCCAATGCACAATAGCACCAGATCAAATTTGGGCGTTTTTGGAGACATTACCGTTAAAAAAGATCCCCGGTGTGGGTAAGGTAACTTTTGAAAAGCTTAAGGCACTTGGATTTGAAACTTGCGGTGACATAAGGAGTTCTGATGAAGGATTCATAGCAAGCAAGTTTGGGAAGTACGGTCACGTATTATGGAATCGTAGTCACGGAATAGATGATAGAGAAGTGCAAGTAGCGCGTCTAAGGAAGTCCGTAGGGGTTGAGAGAACTTTTGAGTTTGATATTAGTGAGCAGAGAGAACTTGAAACCATAATAATTGATAAATTACTACCTGAATTAAAGCGTCGTTCATCAAAGTACCTTGAGACTCGTGCTATGAATAAGCTTGGCGTAAAGGTTAAATTTAACGACTTCCAACAAACAACAAAAGACCAGAAAGCTAATGAGATTAGCTTAGATTTGTTGAAGGTACTGTTATCGGAAGCAATGATTAGGGGGCAGGGAAAGCCCGTAAGATTGCTTGGTATTCACATCGGTTTACAAGAACCCGAAGAAAGTAGCGTGCAACTTGGCTTGGGTTTTGAGTAGTATCAAAGGTTAGGATGAAGGAGATGGAATATCCAGTTCAGAATTTCCAGCAGTTTGAGCTTTCAATAGGATTTGAGAAAGTAACCTATGAATGGTTACCCTTGAGAGGGTTCCTAAATTGTAACCATTGAAAGGTTACAACTTTTTTTGCAATTCAATGCCATTATTAAGCTCTATCCTTGTTAAGAAATTACTTAGAGGCAGCAAGTTGTAACGGTCATGGTCATTTGAGAGATAAGGGGTTAATTTCTAGATTCCATTGAGGTCTATTGGAAATTTTCAGCGGTAACAAAAATGAAAATTGAAAACACTGAAACACTTAGGCAAGCAATTGCAAATATAGAACTAGAAGGGGTATCTCTGTCTCCTGAAGTTTATGCTTTGCTTAAGCAGGTTATGACTGAGAAGAACGTTGATACTGATGATATTAAGAGATTACTGTTAAAACCCTATGAAATTGAATAAGTCTTAACTCTATCTGTAAGACTGATTAACAGAACTCAATCAAATCTGACTGTCGCAATTGTGCCCATAAACAGACATAACGATGTAATTGCCTAAAAATCTGGTTGTTGTCACAATTTAGATTGTGACTAACCAGTTTAAAAATTTCTTTGTTTCTATTGCATTTTTAAAGCTAACATTCTTTATTTTTTGATTATCTTTAAAAACAACGCTGAATTTATTTACAGATATAGTCGATATTGGTGGCTGAGCATTAATGCTGTCGCCATTATAGATATGATTCATATTTGATACTTATTAAAATTTAGATGGGAAATAGTAAGACAAAAAACTGAGAGTTAATTCAAGGAGAGAGTATTACAGTAGGAGAAAGGCTAGTCAGAGCTAGCCTTAAGAGTAGTCTTTAACTTAAACTGCCATAACATTTGCAGCTTGAGGGCCTTTTTGACCTTGCTCAATAGAGAAAGTCACTTGCTGGCCTTCAGTTAGAGATTTATACCCTTCTGATACAATTGAACGAAAATGAACAAAAACATCTTTACCACCTTCGCTAGGTGTTAAAAAACCAAAACCTTTATCTTCATTAAACCACTTAACTACGCCATTTACAGAATTAGACATATTTGAAACCTTTTATTAATTAAATATTTTGGTGGTAAGCCACCGATAAAGCTATAGATGTAAATAAGAAAAACATTAACCAGTAGAGCAAATGAATTTACAAGTTCGACTTAAATTAATAAAAGAAGAAAGGATAGACGCAAAGTGCAGTAATAGATAAAGCTTTAAATTTCTAAAGCAAGACAAGGGTACGCTAATAATGTATGTATGTACAGATATTTATAATTTATTTAAAAGCAGCTAACAGGGCAAAATCATACTTGAATGCTTTTTAGCCAAAAACTAGCTTTTCTCGTACGTCATCACACCAAGCAGCCTGCTTAAGCTTTCCTTTTATGCTGTCTTTAATAGGGCTTAAGCGGGCTAAGTTCATCGCAAAGCGT
>JAKVCY010000196.1 GCA_022448425.1 Thalassotalea sp.
CTTTGCAAAAGTCATCGACATCACAAAATAATTCAACTAGATTCTTCATGCCTGTTCCTTGTTAGATTGAATCGTTCTTGGTCGAAAGATCAGATCTAGGAACAGGCATTTAGTTCAATTTCTTAAACGGGATTGGGGTTAATTAACAAAGCAACATAGCCCAAGCCAATTAGCCCCAAGCGTTTGTATAAGTGTTTTCATATGGTCCTTTGATTGTAAACGTTGTTTAAGTTAGACGTATGTAGCAACTTTCTGAGGGGTAATGTTAGTGATACATTATGCGCTGCACGCTTCACTAATTGGCGTTTCACTACCTTCTAAAACCACCCAATAATAAACGCTCATACCGTCACGCTTTTTGCGAATGATATAGGTATTACCTGCTTCTGCCTTAAACTTTACACAGCCATTTGAAGTAATCATGCTGTGCCAGTACTCGACCTTTACTTCGTTTAATCCCTCCATAATTTTTGCACTTTCAGGGTAGGCTTTGATGAAGTCGCCAGCGGCTTCTCCGTTTATCTCATGGATATAAAGCCTCTCATCTAGCCCAGCAAAAATTCCGTGTGCACGCTCAGAATCAGCTTTCAAGTAAGCTGCATTATCTACACTCAGCCCTTTCATTTCATACGTAGTTGATGCACAGCCAGATAAAAGCAATGTTAATGCGGCTATTCCCAGCACGATTCCATTCTTCATGAATACTCCAAATTTTTAGATATGACTAGCGCTCCATTACGAGCAAAAACGTTATTGGTCAACATATTGAATAACGAAAACAGAATACTGTTTTTTCTTTATTTACTAACGTTGCTTACTAGCTCTTTTTATTAGCTCTTTAAATAGTTTTACGGTTAGCCAAAGATGTTGGTGAATTTGCTTAAAGCAAATAAAACAATACCAATTATTAATGCATGTAAGCGATACTCTGACCAAGAAAATGAGGTACTTTGCACCGCTCTAATGTATTCATCTTCAGCACCACTATTAAACATGTCTATGGGCAAGAAATCAGATATATACACAGACAGTCCAAAGGCTATTAAAATGAGGCTACTTATAAAAATGAATTTAGTCACGATTCGATCCTGAAAGTAATGTAACGCATTGTTATAAATGCGTATAAACGTTTGACTAAGAATTACATTACGGAGCGAAACCATACTAAGCCCCGCAGCTCAGCCACTTAATTAGATTTTATACTTTACCACTGCGCTTGTTCAGTGTTGTTTGCATCGTTTCTACTATACTCAATCTTGATGTTCTCAGACTATTAAGGTGTTAGTCACGCCAATACTTTCAATGAATAAACACTTCATCATCATATTCGTCACCTTTTTATTTTCTAACCTAGTTTCTTTTAGCCTGATCGCTAAAAGCAATAATGAGTGTTTAAACCTTCACGTGATAAAAAACTCACCATTGGGCTTTATAGACAAAAGTAAAAAATTAAGAGGCGTTTATATAAAGAATCAACTGTTCCCTTATCCACGTATTTGGGAAAGCATAAAAGAGGCGGTCACGACAGGGGCATCATTTTCAAATCAGCTTCTCGTTCGACGAATATCAAGTATGTCGCTCTAATCCGAACGGTTAAGACCATCATGATTCCGGCTAAAGGCAAAGTTGTCGATAGTTATAACGATCTAAAAAAAATTGAAGATCGGTAAAACCAACGGAACGCACTTAAGCAAAACATTTGATAATGATCCTGAATTACAGTTAGTGGAATTAACAAACTATGCTCAAGCGATAAAGATGTTGAAGAGCGGTCGAATAGACGCAGTGGCAGGCAGCGCTCTCGTGTTAAGTTATCAATTCAATAAACACGACGCTCTAAATGCCGTAGACTTATCTAATCGTCTCGTACTTGGAGAAAAAGAGCAGTGGCTTCAACTTGCTGAACATGCAACTTCTCAGAATGTTTCGAAGGCATTAAAAGACAGTGTTGAGCGACTTAAACATCAAGGTGAGCTAGATGCCATTATGGATAAGTATTACGGCAAGCAATGGCGTGAGATAAATAACTAGTTCGCTAAACAATTCGACAAACAGGTCAGTAAGGTATTCAGCCTGTAAAAAAAGGGAGTAGCGTAAACACTACTCCTTTTTGATTTATCTGATATTAACGCCCATAAATGATAACTCGGCTTAGCCTCGGCGCTGTCTTACAATTTCAAACAGGCAGATGCCCGTTGCTACAGACACATTAAGACTCGATACCGTACCAGCCATCGGTAGCTTAACTAATTGATCACAGTGTTCGCGAGTTAAACGGCGCATCCCTTTACCTTCTGCGCCCATAACAAGTGCCATAGGGCCGTCCAATTTTACATCATACAAACAGGTATCTGTTTCACCTGCAGTACCGATAATCCAAACGCCCATTTGTTGCAGCTGCTTCATAGTACGAGCCAGATTAGTTACTTGCACTAAAGGAACCGTTTCTGCAGCGCCTACAGCAACTTTACGCACAGTAGCCGTAATACGCGCGGCTTTATCTTTTGGAACGATAATCGCCTGAACGCCAGCCGCGTCAGCATTACGTAAGCAAGCACCTAAATTATGCGGGTCAGTCACGCCATCAAGGATTAACAAGAAAGGCGATTCGTCGCGGGCATCAGCTTGCGCCAAGATGTCTTCAATGTCATTTTCAGTATAGGTTTTGCCCGGTTTAACGCGCGCAACTACACCTTGATGCTGTTCACCATCACTCTTGTCGTCCAACACTTTGCGGTTCACAAACTGCGTAGGGATCTTATATTTTCGCGCTAAATTGATAATTGGCATTAGTCGCTCGTCATCGCGACCTTTTAGTAGCCACATATCAACAAAACGCTCTGGCGAACGTTTAATTAATTCGTTAACGGCGTGAATGCCAATTACGATTTCTTCTTTAGCCATACTTTTTACTTACTCTTTAATTCGCTTGCGCTATATTCTGTTGCCTTGTATTAAGCGCCTTTTGAGCGCTTTCTGGTATTTTTACCTGGTCTCGATTTTCTTGCTTTACGCTTAGCCGCCTTCGACTTTTCTTTCTTTGGCCGTTCTTGCTTAGCTTTTTTCGATGACGGCTTTCCAGCTTTACTGTCTGCTTTACTACCTACCTTATCAGGCGAATAAGTGACACCGCCTTTGCCAGCACGTCCCCTACCCTTAGCGCTCTTGCCTTTACCTTTGTTGCTAGGCTTCTGGCTGCTATCGCGGCCACGTAGTGGTCTAGCACGTTTAAGTACGGCGTCATCACCAGCAAGAATTAAATCAATTTTCTTTTCATCTAAGTTAACAGCAGCAACTTGTACTTTTAGCAAGTCGCCTACATGGTACTTAGCCCCTGTTTTCTCGCCCGTTAAACACATGCGAACATCGTCGAAATGGAAATAGTCTCTGCCCAACGATGTGATGTGAACTAGTCCTTCGATATGTAAATCAGACAACCGCACAAACATGCCAAAATTGGTCACAGTTGAAATAACTCCGGTGAATTCATCGCCGACATGATCTTGCATGTATTCACACTTCAACCAGTCTGCGACGTCACGAGTTGCATCGTCTGCTCTGCGCTCTGTCATCGAACTGTGCTCGCCAAGCGAAACCACTTGCTCTTCGCTATAGCTAAAACAACCGACATTCACAGGGTTGTTTTCTTGAGCCTCAAGTATCGACTTAATCACTCTATGGATAACGAGGTCAGGATAACGGCGAATTGGCGACGTAAAGTGGCTGTATGACTCAAGTGCTAAACCAAAGTGACCAATATTATCGCTTTGATAAACCGCTTGCTTCATTGAGCGAAGCAACATAGTTTGAATCAATTCTTGGTCAGGCCGATCCGCCACCTTCACTAAAATATCACTGTAGTCCTGCGGTTCAGGCGCATCTGCTGAAGGCATTTGCAGCCCTAATTCAGCTAAGTAATTAACAAAGTTTCGATACTTTTCTTCGCTCGGTTTGTCGTGCACGCGGAACAATCCCGGCATCTTGTGCTTTTCAACAAACTTAGCGGTCGCGACATTAGCGAGAATCATGCACTCTTCAATCATTTTATGCGCATCGTTGCGCACTAGCGGCAAAATAGCCTCTATCTTTTTATTTTCATTGAAGATGAAGCGCGATTCTTCAGTTTCAAATGCGATAGCACCACGCCCAGTTCGCGCCATGTTAAGTGCAGTATACAATCGATGTAACTCTTCAAGCTCTTGCACTCGAGGTGCATATTGCTCTCTTAACGTTTCATCACCGTCTAGAATCGCTGCTACTTTTGTATACGTAAAACGAGCGTGAGAGCGCATGACTGCAGGATAAAACTTGCTACCTGATAGTTTGCCACGCTCGCTGATGGTCATTTCACAAACCATACACAATCTATCGACGTCAGGATTCAATGAACACAAGCCGTTGGAGAGTTTTTCCGGCAGCATAGAAATGACTTGGCTTGGGAAGTACACCGAATTACCGCGCGCTATGGCTTCATCATCAAGCGCTGACCCCGGACGCACGTAGTAACTCACGTCAGCAATGGCAACCCATAGTCGCCAACCACCTGATTTCTTGCGCTCACAATAAACGGCATCATCGAAATCTCGCGCGTCTTCGCCATCGATAGTCACAAGTGGTAAATCTTTTAAATCAACACGACCTTGCTTGGCACTTTCTTCGACTTCTTCGGCTAATTTGCCAATTTCGCTATCAACTGCTTCAGGCCATTGGTGCGGTAAGTCGTGCTCTCGCAGCGCAATTTCAATTTCCATACCCGGCGCCATATGGTCGCCCAGCACTTCTGTCACCTTACCCACCGCATTTGAACGTTTGCTCGGACGCTGAATAACCTCTACTACCACCATTTGACCATGACGCGCGCCTAACTTTCCGTCAGGCACAATCAAAATGTCTTGGTTAATCTTGGCGTCATCTGGCACAACAAACGCTAGGTGATTTTCGACAAAGAAACGACCAACAATGCCATTTTTTCTAGGTTCTATGACATCGAAGATTTTGATCTCTTTACGGCCTTGGCGATCGGTTCTGTCGAGTAATATGGCTTCAACAATATCCCCATGTATCACACGTTGCATTTCATGTGATGAGATAAAGTAATCTTTACCGCCCGTGTCTGGGGCAAAGAAGCCATAACCGTCGCGGTGACCTATCACACGGCCAGTTAGCTTAGTATTTCGATCAGTAATGACATATTGCTTGAATTTATTAAAGGTGAGCTGACCTGCATTTTCCATGGCACGCAAACGGCGCTTCACGCCAACTTTGCGTTCTTCGTCTTTGTCGTAACCAAGCTTTTTCACGATTGCGCTAAACGTCAGCGGCACTGGCGATAGCTTGATCATCTCCAGCAAGTGTTCTCTGCTGGCAACGGGCTTTTGGTATTTTTCGGATTCGCGCTGGTGAAATGGGTCTTTTGAGGTCACACTAAATGCTCTAGATTTTTTTTGTATTATAGCTGTAAGTTATTCCAATTGAATTAAATATTTGATCATTCAACGAGAATTAAGAAGCTTATAGGTGAGAAGCGAGAAAACCGAGGATACCTCAGTTTTCCCAAGATTTAGTTGGCTCCAAAGTGCAGAATTAATATTGAGCTCGCTTTGCTTTGGCAACAACGTTCGCCGGCATCTTTTCCGCAAGTTTGGCTAATGACTGGCTGATACGCTTGTGCAGCTTTTTGTCATCGGTGACAGCATAATGCAGCTGCGAATACAGTGCAGGAAAATCTAGTGGGCTACCTTCGCCTTCGTTATAAATATCCGCTAGGCGCAATTGTGCGTTTAGATTTTCAGATGCTGCTGCCGCTTTTAAGAAGATAATTGCCTTCGTCAAATCTGGCTGCATAAATTTACCTACGTGATAGTAGCGACCCATTTGCTCGAGCGCTTCAGGTAACCCTTGGTCCGCCGCACTTTGCATGTAATACAAACCAAGCTTCACATCTTTTTTGATACACACGCCATAAGCCAGCATGTCACCCCATAAAAATTGGTATGACGGCAGTTTAGCTTTAGTCGCGCGCGCTTTAATATCTTCCACCAATTGGCACTCATCTAAGACCACTTGGCTTAGGTGCTTATTCTCCTTGATAAGATCGAGCAATTGATTGTCAGTGTATATCTGAACAGCTTGGAGATTCTGCGCTTGCGCTGACTGCGCAGGCAAGATAGCTACGAAAGCAATGATTGTAATAGCGGAAAGTGTAAAACGCATTTAAATTACCAAATAGTCATCACGGATAAACGTTAATAGAGCAACCGATGATCATTTATAGTTTACCCTACAGTACACATTATCGACCAAAGCTATAAAAAGTTAATAGCACAGCAGCAAATAACGAGCGTTTTCTCTCAGCACGCTGCTCTTTCTAAAATGCTTCTATCAACAGTTCTTGAGCCAATAAACACAGACCCTCTCTTAATTTGGGTAGCTTACTGACTCTTCATAAATATATAAGCAAGTTCGACACCAAGTTAAGAGCTAACGATTAATAAATAAAGTGCTTGCCAGCGTCTGAATAATTCTTAACAATGGCGTTAATTGCAGTTGTTTAATTGAAAAGGCTTAGATGTCAGATTTAGCCCAATTAATTGAAAATTCTAGAGCAAACCAAGCGATTGCTCAGAAGCTATTTACGATTGAAACTGAAATTCTAAGCTGTAGCTCTAGCAAGGAATTACTGCAAACTCTGCTGAAACTTATCAAAGAACAATTCTCTTTAACGCATGTACACCTGCTATTAGTAGAACCTACGCCTATTAGTTACATGCTTAGTCCAGTGACTCAAACACAATGGCACCAAGAGAATACCCGCAAAATCAGCGCAAATCGTCTCGCGTTATTTCACAACAAAGATAACGAACACGAAACTGAGAAGCCATTATTAACCAATAACCTTCAGCAATTTGGCTGTCTTTTGCCGACGAACTTGTTCGAGGGGGCACAATCTGCCGCTTTTATTCCGGTCAAACTCGAGAATAAACTGTTTGGTAGTCTGGTACTAACAGACAAGAGTAATGAGCGCTTTACCTCGAAACTTGGCACGTTCCATTTAGAACAGTTAGCCGTCAAAGTTAGTCTATGTTTGTCTAATGTTTTAGTGCGAGAGCAACTAGAGTATATGGCCAATTATGACCGATTAACGGGGGTTGCTAACCGTCGTTTGATGGAAACTACTTTTGCAAAAGAGCTAAGTCGCCAAAAACGTTATAGCGTTCCTTTCTCGATATTGTTTATCGATTGCAATAAGTTTAAGCAAATTAACGACACCTATGGTCACGACTGCGGCGACAAGGTGCTTGCTTACGTCGCCACTCAGTTACAAGAACTTATTCGTGAAACCGACCAATGTTTCCGTTACGCCGGTGATGAATTTGTTATCAGTCTTGCCAGCCAAACAAAGAGTGATGCACTAAAAGCGGCGAAACGCTTTACTGAATTTTTTGTCAATAACCCGATGCCATACGAAAATCAAAAACTCGACATAACCATTAGCTGTGGCGTCGCAGAAAGTACGGGCAAAGAGTCTATGGATGAATTACTCAAGCTTGCTGACGAACAACTTTACCTGCACAAACAAGAAAAAATCACCTACCGTTAGCTAGCACTAACTAGCTGCTGACTTGTTGCAAAAGTTAGTTTACTCGCTCTTATCATTATTAACTGGTCAGTAATTAACCACCGTTTATTGACGTAAAGCGCCAGAAGTTAAGCGCCAGAAGTTAAGCGCCGGCCTATGATGTAGCTAACTAGTAAGTCGTTATGATTAAAGAAATAACGATTCAAGAACTTCACCTTGGACACTACGCTGTCGATATTGTCGAGCTACAAGATAATTATCAGCTAAAAAACGCAGGTCATGTGAAGTCTGGGAAAATTATCGATAACCTTATTAGCCACGGTGTCAGCTCACTACTTATCGATACTGCCAAAACTCTTGAACCAATAAATGAAACTTCGAAAGAGTCCTCATCACCACTCGATAAAAGACACTTATTCAAAGCCTTGTACTGCAGAACATTGTCACCGATAGCGTTATCGACCTTGAGCCTGTTAAGGAAGTTACCGACCATACGGTTGAGTCAGTATCTCAAAACCCTGATGCACTGGCTTGCGTGCTTAACATCAGAATTAAAGGGCAATATCTACTTGAACACTCGGTATCGGTCTCCGTACTAGTTGCTATTTTTGCACGCCATTTAGCGATCGAGAAACGTATAGCTAAAGACATGAGTCTCGGGGCATTTTTACATGATGTAGGGAAGGTCAAAATACCTGATGAAATTCTCAATAAGCCATACAAGTTAACTGAAGATGAATTCGAGATCTTGAAGACTCATGTTGAGCACTCTATTGATATGATTCGACAGATTCCCAACATCTCTGAACTAGCCCTTGAAGTAGCTGCTATGCATCACGAAAAGCTGGACGGTAGTGGCTATCCCTATCAGCTAGCGCATGGTTAAATATCACTTTATGGCAGAATGATTGCCATTTGCGACATTTTTGATGCTCTAACCGCCGATAGAGTTTACAAGCAAGGCTACAGTCATGTTAAGGCTTTCAACATCCTGCGAAAACTGGCAAGCCAAGGCGTACTTGATGCGCGTTTAGTCGATGAGTTTATTCGTTGTATGGGCGTTTACCCCCTCGGCTCTTTGGTGGAGCTGAGTTCGCATCGCCTCGCCATTGTTGAAGGTCGTACAAAAGACCCTATTCGTCTGAAGGTTCGTTCTACAACATCGACTACCGCCACTACACTATGGCCGAAGATATCGACTTAAGCAGTGCGAAAGAGAATATTGTCAAAAGTGTTAAGGCGGATGATTACAACCTAGAGATGAATAAGATTGTCGAATCTCTTATGCTGCAAGGTTAGTAAAACGGTTGGCTCAAACATGAATAAAAAAGCGACGCTAATTGCGTCGCTTTTTAGTTGATTCAATCACGCTACTCTAGGCCGCGTCTTGGCGGCTCGAGGCAGCGTCTTGGCGGCTCGAGGCAGCGTCTAGGCAGCGCTGCTGATATTGTCGATCGACTGTGGCTTTCTACCTGTATTTAGCTTAAATAGCTTTTTTTCTTTGCGACGATCCCTTAATGCTAACAAAGTAGGCGTTAATACTAAGGTTAGTACTGTGGCAAATGCTAAACCACCTGCGATAGCCGTTGCCAACTGCGCCCACCACTGAGTTGAAGGAGCACCAAACAACACAGTACGATTGAAGAAGTTAATGTTTGCCTGCAATACCATTGGCATTAAGCCCAAAATCGTCGTAATGGTCGTCAACATTACCGGACGTAGACGTTGTGCCCCCGTGCGAAGTATCGCATCGGTAATTGGGAAACCTTCTTTTCTCAGCACGTTGTAGGTATCAATCAACACGATATTGTTATTTACAACAATACCCGCCAATGAAATTACGCCGATACCACCCATTACGATACCAAAAGGTTTCTGAACAATAAGTAGCGCTAGGAAAACACCTACTGTAGAAAAGATAACAGCACTCAAAATCAAGAAAGCTTGATAGAAACTATTGAATTGCGTTACCAAAATAATTGCCATCACAAATAGCGCAATACCAAAGGCATTCACCAAGAAGGCCTGTGATTCTTGTTGGTCTTCGTTTTGTCCCTTGATTGCGATGTTCACTAACGGGTCCAAACCTAGTGATGGTAGTTGCTCTTTAAGCTTAGGTAATTCTTGCACAAGCTGAGCACCTGGGATTAAGTTCGCCTGAACGGTTACCACACGCTTGCCGTCAACACGACGAATCGTATCAACTTTTGAAGAAGCGGTACGTTCAACAAAGCTACCCACAGGCACTAAACCCGCGTTAGTTTTCACGCGAATTGCATCTAAACGACCAATATTGCGCTTGTCTTCTGGGAAGCGAACACGGATGTCTAACTCATCGTCAACATCATCAGGTCGGTACTCACCTAGCTTCAAGCCATTGGTGACCATTTGAACAGTCGAACCAACAATCGCAGCATCCGCACCATAGGTGGCAGCTAACGTACGATCGATCTTCAACTGCCACTCAATACCTGGTTTCGAACCCGTATCTTCAATATTGGTAAATTGTCCATTTGCTGCAAGCGCATCGCGAATAATCTTTACGTTTTCATCTAGTTTCTCAGGAAAACGTGAGCTCAATTCAATAATTAAGTCTTTTCCGCTTTGTGGACCCGGACTGTTCTTACGCGCTTCAATTTCCACACCAGCTAACGATGACGTGCGCTTTTCAATATCCTTAATCACTTCATCCGCTGGTCGTCTAAACTGCCAGTTTTTGAAGTTAATTTGGAATTGGCCAACTAAATCAGTACCACCGGTGCGAGCATAAAGTGTATCGATGTCGTCAACTTCGAGGATGATTTCCTCAATATCCTTCATGATTGCGTCTTTTTCTAGGATAGAAAGGTCGCCATGAGAACGTACCATAATGGTTGAAGTGGTTGGTTCTACATCTGGGAAGAAAATAGCGCCTAGGCCAGAAGCGCCGTAGGCATACATTACAGCAATCGCTATAAGAATCGTCGATATCAGCACTTTGACAGGATTGCGAATCGCTTTCGATAAAACCGCAATATATTTACCAGTAAAGCCACGAAGTTTGCTTAAATCACCTTCCTCAGCCTCTATCATTTGTGCTTTTTCTTCAGCGCTAACAACGCGTGAACGCCCAAATACTTTACCCATGGTAGGCACAAAGATTAACGCCATAGCCAATGATGCCGTTAACACAGCTATTAGCGTGAATGGTAAGTATTTCATAAACTCAC
This sequence comes from Thalassotalea sp., assembly GCA_022448425.1. Lineage (GTDB taxonomy): Bacteria > Pseudomonadota > Gammaproteobacteria > Enterobacterales > Alteromonadaceae > Thalassotalea_F. Next base: position 10,789 of record JAKVCY010000196.1, read on the forward strand.
CCATCATGCCCGGCCAGAACATTAACGGAGCGAACGCCGCGAGCGTCGTTGCGGTAGACGCAATAATCGGCCACGCCATGCGTTTAGCTGCCATACTATAAGCTTTGGCACGAGGCACACCTTCACTCATTTGCCTGTCAGCAAACTCGGTGACCACGATAGCACCGTCAACCAACATGCCGACCGCCATAATTAAGCCAAACAAAACAACGATGTTTACCGTCAGCCCTGCGATCGCAATGACTAAGATACCCGTTAAGAAAGCACCAGGAATAGCAAAACCAACTAACATAGCACTGCGGCTGCCGAGTGCAGCAATAACGACGATAACCACTAACAGTACCGCAGAGAATACGTTGTTTTGCAGGTCACTTAGTGTGTCTTTTACATCAACCGACTGGTCACCAACATAGTCCACCATCACTTGATTTGGCCACTTTTGGCGATCCGCTTCGATAAGTGCCTTAACTTTCTCAACGGTTTCAATAATGTTCTCACCAGAGCGTTTCTTAACTTCTAGTGAAATTGAACGCTCACCGTCGAGGCGAGCAAAAGATGTAGGATCTTTATACGCTCGGCGCACAGTTGATACATCTTCAAAGGTAATTACCTTGTCGCCGTCTACCTTGATAGGAAGTTCTAATAAGTCATCGATGGTCTCAAATACCGAAGGTACTTTAACCGCAAAGCGCCCTTTACCTGTATCTAAGGTACCTGCTGGTACTAAACGGTTATTACGCTCAACTAGGTTGTAAATATCGTTTTGGTCAAGGCCGTAGCTTTCCATCAGCAGTGGATCGACAATGATTTCCACCATGTCTTCACGGTCACCACCGATATCGACTTCCAGTACTTCTTTTAAGCCTTCAATCTTGTCTTTGATGTCTCTAGCAAGTGTTACTAGGCCACGTTCTGTTACCGGACCTGACAAAATTACAGTTACCGCTGGTTCAGCATTTGCCATTGTCACTTCATGAACTTCAGGTTCTTCAGTTTCTGAAGGTAGCTTAGCCTTGGCCAGCGTTACTTTATCTCGTACTTCTGCTAACGCTTCTTTAGGATCAAAACCTGCAATAAACTCAAGCGTAACTGAAGCATGACTTTCACTGGCGTTTGAGCGCATCTCTTTAACGCCAGCAATCGATTTAAGTTCATTCTCCATCGGTCTGACAAGCATGCGCTCGGCATCTTCCGGCGAAATACCGTCATGAAATAAAGAAACGTAGATAACTGGGATAGTAACGTCTGGGTTAGACTCTTTTGCGATATTGGCATACGTCACTACGCCTGAGACCAGTAACAATATAAATATCAACAAAATTGAGCGCGTTCTGGACAGCGCGCCATCTATTAACGACAACATAACTTAACCTTTCGCCGCCTGTGCGTCTATAGCTTCAACTTCATCACCTTCACGCACAAAGCCTTGTCCTAACGTGATAATGTCTGCTTGCTCGCCTAAACCCGATAGCCAAATGCCATCGCTCTCGCTCTTCACAACATTAATACCAGTGAACTTAACTTTATTATTCTCGACGGTCTTAATACCAATGTTTCCTTGCTCATCAAGCGCAAGGAGTGCAGGTGTCACTTTAATCGCGTCAGTTTTCTCCAAAGCAATTTCTACTTCACTGCTCAAACCTGCCAACAGTTGATAATCTGCATTTTCAACAGCGACCTCAATTTTGAACGTATTCGTTGCATCGTCAGCTACGCTTGCGATGTAGCGTACTTTTCCTGTCACATTTTGTTTGTTTAGCAGTTGAATATCAGCGATTTGGTCAAGTTGTACATTTGACACCTGACTCTCTGTCACATGTGCTCTTACGATAAGCGGATCGAGGTCAGCTACCATGGCAACATCATCACCAACTTTCACATAGTCACCTTGCTCTACATAGCGTGTATTCATTACGCCATCAAAGGGTGCACGAACAGTGGTGTTATCTAGAGCGATCTCAATATTAACCACCTGTGCTTTAGCCGCTTTTAAATTTGCCTCTGCAGTAGATACTTGCACTTGGCCTTGATAACCATCTCTATTGAGTTTTAATGCACCTTGATATTCAATTTCACGCTGCGCTAATAACGACTTACTCTGGACCAATCTATGTGGAAGGTCATTCTTATCAATTAATGCAATGATCTCACCTTGTTTGACGCGCGCACCACGTTCAGCCAAGACTTCAATAATTTGTCCTGCGGTTTCGGCTTTGACCGTTGCTTGTCTATCCGGCTCTGTTCGTCCATACAGACCAATAACGTCAAACACCGATTGTGCGTGTAGTGTTTCAACTTGCACTTTAGGAATAGGGGCGTGTTCCTGTGGGTGTGCTTGTGCAGTATCATCTTTAGCGGCATCACTACCTGATGCTCCTGAAACCATCCAAAGAACTAATACTAAGCTGATTACAACCGCTACTATATACGGTCTCTCAGCCAGCCATTGGCGACTTAACATCTTTTTACTCATCAAAATTCCTAATAGTATACTGACCAGTGTACTAAAATCGTGATTTTCAATCAAAAGCTGATGGTCAAAAACTAATTACAAATATGTGACTAAATGTGTTTATAGAATGACAAACAGCTTGTTGACCAATAATTATACAGGGATAAACAACAAAAACCCCGCTAACCTAAGGTTGCGGGTTTCTTTAATTTATTCAGACTACAAAACCTCTGGTGGGTAAAAGGCATCCTTAGTCGCAGACAGCGTTACGCTATATAACCAAAGACCTTAGATAGAGAATGATGAACCACAACCACATGTTGTTGTAGCATTTGGGTTGTTCACTACAAAGCGACTCCCTTCTAGGCCTTCCATGTAATCTACAACACCACCAACAAGATACTGTAAGCTCATTGGATCAATCACCATCGCAACACCTTGCTTTTCAATGGTCATATCACCCTCATTAACTTTCTCATCGAACGTAAAGCCGTATTGGAAACCTGAACAGCCGCCACCAGTTACGTAAACACGTAATTTTAAAGCTGGATTTTCTTCTTCGGTTACCAGCGCTAACACTTTGGTCGCTGCAGCATCAGTAAATTGAATCGGTAAATCAGGGGTAGACATCGTGGTGAACTTCTCTGGTAAAAAGGTGAATGAATTTAATGGGCACTTCTTTCAATGTCGAAAGTACCCGAATGCGAATTATCTTAAACCTGACTAGTTTAATCAAGTATTAGTCTTGCTAATTAAGTCCAGAATTGTATAGACAACACACAGTTAAGACTGCTGCAACGCAGTTTTCCAATTGTAATCTTGCGTTAACTCACTGAATTTTTGCCACTTTCCTTTAGGCAATGTCGTTGTTACTTGTATCGACTCAGGGACAAAGCCTTCCGGCAATGTAAAATCACCTTCCAAACGCTGGAAATATTGCAAGCTAAACGATAACTGCTTTTCAGGCATATCGCTGATGTCTTTGAGTTTTACGTTCGTCGGTTTATCGTTCTGGCTGCCACTAATGCTGATGGTTACATGCCCTTTAGCAAAACGCTTTTTAACTTTTTGCTGAACTAATACCACAGCAAAGCGATAGTGATTAGGACTTTGAGTAGGGTAAAGATGAAGCTGGTCAATAATCAAGCCATCGGCCTGTTTTTCAGGTGCCATCACTTTTTGATAAAAACCAAGCTCTTTTTTGATGGCGAAGTTCTCGATTTCCATTGCCTTAAATGCATCACTCGCCTGCTTGTTCGCCATCCTTTCAACTTCTAGCTCGACCTCAAGCATGTGAATGCGTTTTAGGTTTTCATCTTGAATTTGATAAAGATCATCAAGTCGTTGCTGTTGCTGTGCGATAGTTTGTAATTGAAATGCGTGGAAATAATTACCTAAGCGATAACCAACAAACAAGCATAGAGCTATAGTAGAAAACAGCAGCAATGCTGATTTAAGCGGACCAAGTCGCTCTGCGACGACTGGAAGATTTATTTTTGCTAACCAATTCATTTATAAAGTATTATTGATAGTAACTACGACAAATAAAAAACTACTTCGTTGATAAATAAAACGTTTTTTCAAAATGCATTAGCAAATATTGACCTTGCGCTCCGTATCAGGCTCGCCATGCCACGCACGTCTTGGCAATTATGCTTGCTAGCAGTCATTGTTGGCGTTGCGTCGTCACTTGTATTGGTTTTATTTATTGGCGCAATCGGCGCCATACAGCAGTTAATGCTTTCAGATTTCGAACACTATAACAGTTTAAATCAACCAAGTCGTTTTCTATTGCCTATTTTAGGCGCTGTCACCATATTAATCATCGCTTGGTTTACTGGTTATAAATATACGAGAACAGGGATTCCTTTCGTCTTGCATCGACTTAAAGTCGCTTATGGCTTTATCCCGATGCGCAATACGATCAATCAGTTTTTTGGTGGCATCGTCGCATTAGCTTCTGGTTTTTCCGTGGGTAAAGAAGGCCCAGCTGTTCACTTAGGGGCAGCTTGTAGTGGCTTTATCGGTAGTAAGCTCAAGTTACCTTACAACGCTATTAGAACCTTATCTGCCTGTGGTGTTGCTGCTGCAATCGCTGCTTGCTTCAATACACCAGTTGCCGCGGTTATTTTCGTTATGGAAGTTATTTTAAGGGAATACAAAGTTCACATGTTTATTCCAATCATGTTGGCCGCTATTGTCGGTTCAATGATCACGAGCAGCATTTTTGGGCCAGCAACAGAGTTTGAGTTTTTTACCACGATTTCTATCGACTACCACCAATACTTATGGGTTGTTTTATTAGGGGTGACATTAGGTGCTTTAGCCTCAATATTTAATCGCTATTTAGTTAAAGTCATTAAGCACTTTCAACACTTACACATTGTGCAACGATTCCTTATTGCTGGTGTCATCACGGGTTTAGTTGGACTTGTAGTGCCACATGCAATGGGGACCGACTTAAGTGCCATAAACTATGTGATGAATGAACCTCCTCATGTAGTTATGCTACTGCTATTGCTAGCGGCAAAATGTGTCCTGACCATTGTTGCAATTGGCATGGGTGTACCTGGTGGTATTATTGGACCAATTCTGGGAATAGGTGCGGTCGCTGGTGCAATGACCGTCAGTGTTATGGGACCAGAATCCGTTAATAGCCATATGAACAGTGATTTTGCCTTAATGGGCATGGCAGGCTTTATGGCAGCCACATTAAATGCGCCACTTGCAGCACTACTTGCCGTTGTAGAACTTTCGGGACAGTTGGAAATTGTCTTGCCTGCAATGTTAGTAATTTCATCTTCTTGTTTGGCTTCAGGACAGTTCTTTAAAAACCGTTCGATATTTATTATGCAATTAAACATGCAGAAATTAGCTTATCGAAAGCCGCCACTCGAAGACTCTCTTCACCGAATTGGCGTACTTGGTGCGATGCAAACCAAAATATCTGTATTTGATAGCAGTTTGCCGGAATCAGACATTGCTAAGTTAACTCAGCAAGGCAATTACCTAATTATGGATAAAGAAGGCGAATACTATTGGAATGAGGTTATTGAATCATCGGATAATAGTGATCGATATCGCCAACACAAACTTATTGCATTATCGAGCCGAGAAACATTGGCAGAAGCTTATTGGGCATTGAAAGAACAACGCTGCGGTGCGGTTTACATTTACAACCAATCAACGCGAAATATCATAGGTTTAATTACTTTTAATCAAATTCGCCGCTATTTACTGGAAGGAAAGATTATTTAATGACAACAATTTTATGGCTTAAAGCGCTCCACGTTATTTTTATGGTTTCATGGTTTGCCGGCATTTTTTATTTACCTCGCCTTTTCGTCAATCACGCAGAAACAGATAGTCCAGACGTAGTGGAACGTCTTAAAGGCATGGAAAGACGCCTTCTGTTGTTTGTTACCCCATTTGCTTTTTTAACTGTGGCCTTTGGCGTCGCACTAATAATGAATTATGGAAGAGAGTGGTTTGCTGCTGCGACTTGGCTGCACTACAAAATGTTACTCGTAATCATCTTGTTAGGTTATCACGGATACTGCTTCAAGCTATTAAAAGACTTTGCCAACGATAAAAATACCCGTTCCTCCAAATTCTATCGCGTATTTAACGAAGTCCCTGTAATCATATTGTTTGTGGTCATCATTCTTGCCTACTTAAAACCAATGTAAACGCTATTTATTGAAAGCCTGGGTTATTTATTTACATTGACGCCAAAATACACGCTCAGGCACTAACAACTTATAAACGCTTTTGACGATTAGAAGTAGAGAGCGCTTATTGCAAATCTGTGTACTTAGCGACTTTATCCATCGTTTCTCGTGCTTTAGCGGTTAACAAGGGATTGGATAGCTCAAATGTTTGCCGCTCTTGAAGTCGTGCCCTAGCTAGAATTTCTGACGTTATTGGGTGTTGCTTGAAGAACGTCTCAAAGCGTCCAGACTCATATGCTCTAGCAAGCCCCAAGGATAACCTGCGTTGCAGTAAGTCATTTTGTTTGTTCACGAAAAAGAACATGGGTGTGGGATACTTCAACAAAATATTGGGTTCAACCATGAATTCATCACGCTGAGCAATCTCTACCCAAGGTTCATGCACCGCTCTTGGAAAATAATCTAGCCGCCCTTTCTCAAGCATATTTAAAAGCCCCATAGCTGAGCTTGGCATCACCTGATAGTCATTATGCGCTAATATTTTCGCATCAGGCCAACCCGTTCCTTGTCCGGCGACTAAGCCTTTCAACTCAACTTCTGTCATCGATTGAGGAAAACGGTGCGCACTATCCTTATTGATAATGAATATGCAATAACCCATAAGCCCTTTCAGTAATGGCCAATATACCGCTTGTAGTTCTCGCTCTGTTTCGGCGGATGTCATTCGCCAAGTAACATCAATTAAATTGTTATCCGCAACCATTAGTGACGTGCGACCCTGAGGCATTTCGATTACCACGGGTTCAAGCGTATAGGCGCCAAACTCCGGCTTACTCTCTTCCAACGCTAGTTTCAATAAGTCAATGTAATAGGATTGCTTACTATCGGTAAACTCTAACGAGATATGATAACGAACCACCATAGTTTGATCGTCAGAGCATGGTTTACAGCTATTTAATATCTGTGCAGGCAATAAGAATTGACACGGTATAAGGAATAAACCCAAGTAGCGCATAAGCAATACAATGTTGGTTATCAAATAAACTTAATACTGAGTATAGACAACCCGCTAAACACGTTCATTTGTGCAGCTAAATGTGCTATATTCGCGCCGTCAATTTACCTGTCCTCTCTGTACAGTCCTAGTACAGTTTTGAGTGCAGAAAAGTCCGGAAAAGTGCGAAATATTATGATGAACTTTCAAGGTAGTCACATTCTTTCAGTATCACAGTTCGACCGTGATGCTATCGCCAGAATATTAGACGTTTCAGCTCAAATGGCCCCTTATGCGGCTCGTCAAAAACGCTGCCACGTGCTAGATGGTGCTATTCTAAATAACCTATTTTTTGAACCAAGCACGCGTACTCGCGTTAGTTTTGGTACTGCGTTCAATTTACTCGGTGGTTTTGTCCGTGAAACCGTAGGTGAAGAAAACTCGTCTTTGAGTAAGGGCGAATCGCTTTATGATACTGCTCAAGTGATTAGCGGCTATTCGGATGTTATCGCTATGCGTCATCCTAAAATGCACTCGGTAGCTGAATTCGCAGAAGGCTCTAGCGTACCTGTCATCAATGGTGGTGACGGCGCCAATGAACACCCAACACAAGCACTACTAGATTTATTTACGATCCAATCTGAAATGTCGCGCTTTGACAAAGGCCTAGACAATCTTGATATCGTATTAATGGGTGATTTAAAACATGGCCGCACAGTGCACTCGCTTTCCAAGCTTTTAAGCTTGTACAAGAACGTCAAAGTGACCATGGTATCGCCGAATGCGCTGCAAATGCCTGACAGCGTGTTATCAACGCTAGACAATGCAGGCCATCAAGTTGTCGTTACGGATAAAATCGCGGGAAGCTTAGCCTGTGATGTTATTTATCAAACACGAATCCAGCAAGAACGTTTTGAAAGTAAAGAAGAGGCGGATCTTTATCGCGGTCACTTCAGCTTAAACAAACAGGTTTATCAGCAGTACTGTAAAAATCACACGGTGATCATGCACCCACTGCCGCGAGATTCCCGCCCAGAAGCAAACGAACTTGATACGGATTTAAACGAATTAGAAAATTTAGCCATCTTTAGACAAGCCCAAAATGGCGTGTTAGTACGTATGGCATTATTTGCGCTAACACTTGGCGTAGAAAATTCATTAAAAGATTACGAAAGGCCAGTTAACTGGTACACCAACAAAGGTTAAACAAATCGCTATGCAAAAGTCAGAACAACTATTTGAACAAGCAAAAACCATTATTCCTGGCGGTGTAAACTCGCCAGTGAGAGCGTTTAATGGTGTCGGTGGTACGCCATGCTTTATTGAACGCGCTGAAGGCGCTTACATTTATGACGCCGACGATAAGCGATATATAGATTACATTGGTTCGTGGGGACCTATGATTTTGGGTCACAACCACCCATCCATAAAGCAAGCCGTATTAACAGCTGTTGAAAAAGGCTTAAGCTTTGGTGCACCGACGGCAATCGAAATTACTATGGCTGAGAAAGTACGTGAGCTCGTGCCTTCAATGGAAAGCCTGCGCATGGTGAGTTCTGGTACAGAAGCCACGATGAGCGCCATTCGTCTAGCTCGCGGTTATACTGGCCGTGACAAAATCTTAAAGTTCGAAGGTTGTTACCATGGTCACGCTGACTCGCTTTTAGTGAAAGCTGGTTCAGGTGCCTTAACCATGGGCGTACCTAACTCTCCGGGTATTCCAGAAGATTTCGCACAACACACATTAACAGTAAGCTTTAACAATCTAAACGAAGTTAAGCAGGTTTTTGCCGAAATTGGCGATCAAATCGCATGTATTATCGTCGAGCCTGTTGCAGGTAACATGAACTGTATCCCACCAGTTGAAGGATTCCTTGAAGGCTTACGCGACGTGTGTGACCAATACGGTAGCGTGCTTATTTTCGATGAGGTAATGACAGGCTTCCGCGTAGCACTAGGCGGTGCTCAAGCACATTACGGTATCAAACCAGACTTAACGACATTGGGTAAAGTTATCGGTGGCGGTATGCCAGTAGGTGCTTTTGGTGGCAAGCAAGAAATTATGGATTACATTGCGCCAGTGGGTCCGGTTTACCAAGCAGGCACATTGTCAGGTAACCCAATTGCAATGGCCGCTGGTTTAGCCTCTCTTAACGAGTTAAGCCAAGGCGAAAAACACAAGTTACTTTCAAAGAATACTGAGAAAATTGCTAAGGGCTTTAAAGCCGCAGCGGAAAAGCACGGTATCGAGCTTTCGATTAACTATGTTGGCGCTATGTTCGGTTTCTTCTTTACAAGCGAAGAGACGGTAACAACTTACGCACAAACAACCGCATGTGACGGCGAAAAGTTTAAACGCTTCTTCCACATGATGTTAGATGAAGGCGTTTATTTAGCACCATCTGCATTTGAAGCTAGCTTCCTATCAACGGCGCACACTGACGAAGACATCGAAGCAACTATTGCAGCTGCTGACCGTTGTTTCGCAAAGCTTTAAGCAAAGTATTAAGCTAAGCACCACTTATTGAAAAAAGCCCGAATAGTGCAAACTGTTCGGGCTTTTTTATGTCACGTTATTAAAAGCCATTGATTGGTGGCTATTTATTAGAAGTTAATCGCTGCCAAATAATTTCTGCCACCACGAGCGCTTGTCCTCTAGTTCTTCCATACAATCAGAGTAACTGAGCCCATCACTCACCGCAGGATAGTAAACAACGCCCTTACAATTTCCTTGAACCGCATTGCCAGTTGAACGTTCGAACTTTACCTCTGCAATAGCTTCTGGCGCTGTCAGTTGTAAGCTGCTCACGCCAATGTGCTTCATATAATTCGCAAATAGCACTAACGCACCGCTGCTACCTGTAAGCTTCATAGGTTTATTGTCATCATGACCTATCCAAGTTGTAACAAGGTGCTGATCATCATACCCAACAAACCAGCTATCGCGTTGATCATTCGTTGTACCTGTTTTCCCAGCGAGCGTGCTGCCAGGAAGTCGCCATGTTAGTGATTTTGCCGTGCCCACTTCTGTTACGTGCTGCAATGCAAAGTTCAATAGATAGGCAGTATTAGTAGATATTCGCTGTTCTAGCTGATCCCGATACCGCCAAAGTGTTTCACCACGATGAGAGATAATTTCTTTAACCGTATGTACCGATTGATAATACCCTTGTTTGGCAATAGGCAAATAAAGCTGATTGATCTCGAATGGCGACATATTAATTGCACCAAGCAACATAGACGGACGCTCAGTGAGTGGCTCTTGATAACCCAGCATATTTACAACGTCACTCAAGGTCGTAAGTCCCAGCATCATACCCAAGTTAACTGTTGGAATATTTAATGAATGTACTAAGCCATCTGCTAACGAAACCTGATCTCTGAATTTTCCGTCATAGTTCTTGGGGCGCCAAACTTCGCCATTGTCACCTATTATCGCAAGTGCTTTGTCTTCAATAACTGTTGCTAGGTTAAATCGTTGATATTGCTCTAACGCCGGCAAGTACACCGCAGGTTTGATCAAGGAGCCAATTGGACGTTTTGCGCTTAAGGCGCGGTTAAATCCTTGATTATTCGCGACTCTATCGCCCAACAAGGCTCTAAGCTCACCAGTTTTGTGATGGGTAACCAACACCGCAGCTTGCAAGTCTGACTGTTGGTGCTTGTTTTCTAATGATGTCAGTGTTTGTTCTGCAACTTCCTCTAACGCTAGTTGAGAAAGTACAGAGAACCCAGTTAAGACTTTGATACCCGAATTTTGAGCAACCCCAGATAAAATATCTGGAAGCTCACGCCTAACCTGTTTCAAATAGTGATAGTTGCCATGTTTAGCTAAACGTCGAGTAGCCCTAATCGCTAAGTTAGAATCAACCGCCGATTGGTAGTCTTCCGCGCTGATTAGTCGGTGTTCTACCATCAGTTTCAGCACAAGATCTCTGCGCTTTTTCGCTCGTTCTGGTCGTCGCCAAGGGTCGTAGTAGCTTGGCCCTTTGATTATTCCTACCAACAACGCCATTTGAGCAGGTGTAAGCTGTTGAATAGACTTTCCAAAGTAGAATTCAGCGGCTAATCCAAAGCCATACACACCATTGGCATAGTGCTGACCTAAATACACCTCATTGACATAAGCCTCGAGCAATTGGTCTTTGCTGTATCTGGCTTCTAGCAAGAGAGACATAATGGCTTCATTGAACTTTCTCACCAAGGTTTTATCGCGAGTTAAGTACATATTCTTAACCAATTGCTGTGTTAAGGTGCTGCCCCCTTGAACAGTTCGGCCTGCAGCAATATTTTGGTAAAGCGCTCGAGCAATACCCAATGGCGAGACGCCATGGTGAAAATAAAAATCTCTATCTTCAACCAACAATAAGGTATCGAGCAGAGACTCAGGCACTTCTTCCAATCCGACAAGGACGCGATCCTCTTTGTCGTCAGACACCATTCGCGCCACTAAATGCGGTTCAAGTTGAATACGTTTTACTGGCGCCCCATTTTTGTAAAGCTTGGAAACTCTTCCATCGGTAATATCAATGGTTAACTTACTAGCGTCTAGGGTTAAGTTACCAAGTTCAAATGCACGCCTAGAAATAATAATACGCTTACTCGATTGCGCGAACTGACCTGCTCGCCAAACCTTGTTAACGCGTTGATAGCCAGCACGTTTTAATACTTCAGCTAACTGTTGAGTGGAGAGCGGCCGACCTTGAGAAATAATCTCTGCATGACTGTAAATTTGCACCGGCACTTGCCAACGCTGCCCCTCAAACTTGTCTTGAACTTTGGCATCTAGATAAATGACATACAGTGCCAATGCCCCTAAAACTACCAACGACAATTTTAGGCAAGTGATGAAAAACCTTTTCGTCCAACTCGCCTTTTCCGGAGCATTAGGTGCCAACTCTTGTTGCTTCGGTGTCGCAGTTTTTTTTCTAGTTGATTTGGTGGTCGGTTTAGCACTTGATTTAGTACTTTTTGACTTGTTGTTTGGCGGTGTCGTCATAATTTAACGTGGCTAAAAAAACAAAAGCCGATTAGTCGGCTTTTGTTTTATCTTTCGCAAATTTAGCTTTAATTCGATGTCGATAATTGGCTTTTGCCAACTTCTGCATATCTTCAACTTGGTCACTTTCATCAACGATTTCACGACCTAAGAAGGTTTCAATGCAATCTTCTAGGGTAACGATACCAGCCGTTTGACCAAACTGATCTTCAACCAAAAAGATATGTTCATGACGTTTAATAAAGACATCAAGTAAGTTAAGTACAGGGAAACTCTCCGACACATGATAGATAGTCGAAGCGATTTCTTTCACGGGAATATCACCCATGCCCTGTCGCTCGCTTTCATAAAGATGAGCTTTTAGCACCACACCACTAATCGCATCAATTGAATCTTTATAAACTGGAATACGGGTAAAGTTAGCCGTTTTTTCAAGGCTAAGTGCTTCAGAGACCGTCATTTCTTCAGAAATCGCGTGCACTACAGTACGAGGTGTAAGAATGTCGACGGTTTTTGCGTCGCGTAGCTGTAAGATATTTTCGACGAGCTGATTTTCTTGACCGACAAGAGCACCATCTTTGTGGCTCAAGGCCGCAAGTGCCAGTACTTCTTCACGGCTGATAACTTCATTTTTACCACTGCTGAACAGGCGAGTTAGGCCTGCTGACACCCAAACCAATGGATAAACCAAGCGCACTAAGAAGCCAATAACATAAGCCGACGGTATGGCTAATTTACGCCAGAATGTTGCACCTAGGGTTTTTGGAATAATTTCTGAGAAGTACAGAATTGCAAGTGTCAGTAGAAACGCGATTAACGTTTCTTTTTGCTCGCCAAAAACTCTAATTGCTTGTGCACCAACGCCTGCCGCACCCATGGTGTGAGCGAAGGTGTTAAGAATTAGAATGCTAGAAATAGATTGGTCGAGGTTTTCTTTAACATCGGAAAGGACTTTACCACCTCTGGGCTTGTCTTTTTTCGCTTGTGCTACATAACTTGGTGTCACAGACAAAAGGACCGCTTCCAAGATAGAACAAAGAAAAGAAACTCCAATAGCCACAGCTAAGTAGATTATCAGTAGCGTCATTAATTCAATTAATACGTTAATATTTCGGCATTACAATATACCGAATCAGGAATTTTATTGGTAGCTTTATATGAGAATAAAGCAACTGATTGCTATGATAGTCGCCATTTAAGACATCTATAAAAAAGTCCGTTAAAACAATTATTTTCAGCAATCAATTAGCTTATTCCGCTAACGCTTCCTAATTAACAACGTTACCAAAAGTGGCATGTTTCAAATGCTCTACGTTGTCCCCAACGACAAGTGCTGAGTCATGTCTTTAGCAGGCATAGGTTTAGCGAAGAAATAACCTTGGCCAAAGTTACAGCCCATAGCAGAAAGCAGATCTGCTTCCTCAAGATGCTCAACACCCTCACCGACAGTTGCCATTTTAAAGTTCGTGGCCAAGTCGACGACCGTTTTAATGATCGCACGGTTACTCGCTTTTTTATGAGCATCGGTGATGAAAGTACGATCTATTTTAAGCACATCCAAAGGCAAACGATGGAGGTAACTTAAACTTGAATAACCCGTACCAAAGTCATCCAACAATATTTTCACGCCTAGCTGCCGTAACGCTTTCATATTAGCTAATACCACATCGTTTTCTTCGAGTAGTACACGTTCTGTTAGTTCAACTCTAAGTTGCGTTGGCAGCACTTGTTCTTCCGCGAGTATCTTAGCAATATCATCGCATAGCGTTGGATTGTAGAAGTGATTACCAAACAAGTTACAGCTAACGTAGGCCTTATCATTTAATCCTTGCTCGAGCCATTTTTTTAGTTGTCGACACGACTTTCGCAGTATCTGTAAATCGATATCCACGACTAAGCCCGTTTCTTCGGCTATCGGAATAAAGCGATTAGGCATAACCAAACCACGTTCGGCACTGTGCCAACGTGCTAATGCTTCAAAGCCAACAATATCCTTGGTTTTAAGCTTAACAATTGGTTGGAAATAAGGTTCAAACTCTTCAGCACTAATCGCTTCGCGAAGTGCAGCTTCCATTGACAACTCTTCTTGAATTTTTTGATGCATACTGGCATCAAATTCTTCGTAGCGCCCCTTACCGCTGTCTTTGGCGTGATACATTGCTGTATCAGCATCGCGTAGCATAGTTTCTGCTGATTGATAGCGATGTTCGCTGAACAAGATACCGATACTTGTACCAATAAAGACGGGCTGGTTACTGATAGTAAAAGGTTGGGCTAAACTATTCGTTATGCGTTGAGCAATTTCATAAACCTCAGCCTTTTGCTCTATATCTTCAATCAGAATAACAAATTCATCACCACCTAAACGCGCGACAGTGTCATTCGCCCGAACGATGTGTTTTAGCTCTTTAGAAACAATTTTTAGCAACGTATCGCCAGCGTGATGACCAAGGCTATCATTAACCATTTTGAAGCGATCAAGATCCAAGAAGAGTACAGCAAACTTATATTCTTCTCGCCGACGCTGATAGGCTATCGCATGATCAAGCAAGTCAAGGAAAACAATGCGATTGGGAAGCCCCGTCAACGCATCATGAGACGCACTATGCTTTAACATTTGTTCCGCCTGCTTACGCTGACGAATTTCATCCTCTAACGCTTCGGTACGCAGTTTCACTTGTTGTTCCAGCATTTCGTGGGAACGGCGCACGTATTCAGCGTTTTCTCGGCGTTTAATAGCCGTTGTTACGTGATGGGAGACAAAGTTAAGTAGCTCCGCATCGTGGTCATTGTAACCAAGACCTTTCTCGTAACTTTGTATTGCCAATACACCAATGACATCGCCATCGTTAATCAGCGGTACACCAAGCCAAGATTGGGTTTCCTCTTGTGGCTTCCGGGTTTCTCCCCTTTCGTATAGCTCGTACATTTTGTCATGATTAATCAAACAGGTTTTAGCGCTGCGAACAACGTATGCGGTATAAGAATCTGACGACTTCTGCGGCATAAAGTCTTCAGCCGCATTTTTAGAGTTTTGGTCAACGTAATACACAAAATCGATGGTATCGCTATCGTTGTCATACTTAGCTATAAAGAAGTTTTCAGCATTAATAAGCTGACCAATAATGTTGTGAACCTGGGCGTAAAAGCGGTCAATCTCTAGGTCAGTGCGGTTGGTAAGCTCCGAGATCCGATATAAAGACTCTTGCAGTAACTCAGCTTTCTCTCGTTCACGAATTTGTTCCATCAACTCTGTCGTTCGAGAAGCAACAGCTTTTTGAAGCTGTTCGTGGTCTTGTAAACGTATGAGTGCAGAAATGATATGTTGCGCAGCGTAGGTAAGAAGTTCTTTGTCTTGGTCGGAGTAACGAGTCGATTCACTATAGCTTTGTACAGCCATCACACCTATAACATAAGCGTCATGTAAAAGCGGTACACCAAGCCAGTCCATGCCGGTAGTCCCCATGTAGTTGAGCACTCCGTTTTTAACCATACGATCGATTTCAGTAGGCATTGCTAAAAACGCTTTTCCTGTTTCGATAACATAACTGGTTAATGACCCCTTGAAGCTAGCATAAGGAATATCTCCTTCTGGCGTGTCATCTTCTTCATCTACGTGATAAACAAACTTTAGCGTGTCTAGCGTACGATCGAACATCACGATGTAAAAGTTCTCCGCGGTCATTAGCGATTTAATGACGAGGTGAACTTGGTGATAGAAACTGCTCAATTCATCACAATCTTGTGATAATTGATTCAGTTTAAAGAGCGCTGTATGTCGATGCTCTAATTTTTGATGAGCTAGCTTGAGCAGCGCTAGCTCATTGGCAACCCTGTTTTGATTATTATTGTTATCAGAAGTCTTCATCATTTTACCGCTTTTATTGACTTGGGCTTTGTAACACTCTAGCTGGCTGCTCGTTTATTGGTTCTCTTTTTCTTCTTTGAACTCTTTGACCGCCTGATCAATTTGCTCTTTATTTCCACAAACTGCAAATTGTTTGTCATCGCGATAATAGCGAATATTGACACAATCGGCTTCGTATCGACGCTCTAGCTCAGTACGAATAATCGGCTTGTCTTTAGCCTGCACTATTTGGCGCTGTAAAACTTGGCACTGCTGAATTTGTTCAGCGGCTAAGGTCACATCCTCACAAGGGTTTTCATTTAACGCACAACCAGCCAATGATGCTGTAATTAACCCTGTCGATAATACCTTTACAAGTGATGATAGACGCATATTTATTATAGTCTCTTTGATTTAGATTAATATTTTAGTAAGCGTACAAGATTAAAAGCTGACCGTTTGGTTAAGCTTATGTTATAATCCGATACTAGTTACATTTTCGATAAATATCTCAATTGGGAGAACCCTATGCAAGTGCAAGTTGTTGACTATACATCGCCGAACGCGGCTGAACAATTTGTTAAAAGCTTAAAAGAAACAGGCTTTGGTGTATTAACCAACCACCCTATCAAGCAAGAAATTGTTGAGTCTATCTATAACAATTGGTACCAGTTTTTCACTAGTGAAGCAAAAACAGACTTTGCATACGATCCTAAAACTCAAGATGGCTATTTTGCCCCTGAGATTTCGGAAACAGCAAAAGGCCACACCAAGAAAGATATCAAAGAATATTATCACATCTACCCCTGGGGTCGCATACCTGCCGAGTTAAAAGATGAGATCATGGCTTACTACGAGCTTGCATCTAACTTAGCACAAGAGCTTTTAGATTGGGTAGAAAAATACAGCCCAGAAGATGTGGCAGCGAAATACTATGAGCCGCTGTCAAACATGATCAAAGACACGCCAAACACGTTACTACGTGTTCTTCACTATCCACCATTAAAAGGTGATGAAGAGCCTGGTGCAATTCGCGCTGCTGCGCACGAAGACATCAACTTGTTAACAATTTTGCCTGCTGCAAATGAACCAGGCCTTCAAGTTAAACGTAATGATGGCACTTGGTCAGACGTACCGTGTGATTTCGGTAACTTAATTATCAACATTGGTGACATGCTACAAGAAGCAAGCGGCGGCTACTTCCCTTCAACAAGTCACCGAGTGATTAATCCATCAGGTAAAGCGTCGACGAAGTCTAGAATCTCATTGCCATTATTCTTACACCCAAGAGATGAAGTGAGATTATCTGAGCGTCACACACAACGTACTTACTTAGATGAGCGCTTAAAAGAGCTTGGCGTAAAATAGCTAACCGCTAAAGTTTATCGATCAAAAAAAGGAGCAGTTAGGAGTATATAGTAAAAACCATGTCTATCCGCGAGTGAGTGGCAAGGTTTGATAATACTCGGCTGAGGATTTAAATTAAAACGTACACACTATGTATAATGGCATGTACGTTTTTTTTGGGGATATTTTCCGTATAATGAATTGGAATAAATCTAAATAAGGAAATCAACAATTGCAATATGGAATTTTAGGTGGCTTAAACCAACAAAACATCAAACGAAATGTATTCATCTCTTATTATCACGGTGATCAAGTAGCAGTTAACGAGTTTGTACGAGTATTTGGGTGAGAGCTTGGGGTGTTTACCCCTAATATGCTTGCCGAAGGCCAAAGGTTCAGTGACGACATTATTAATAGCACTAACCCACAGTATGTAATGCAACAAATTCGAAGACGTTATTTTGGGCATTCAACAGTGACTATTGTTTTGATTGGCGATTGCACTCACAGCCGAAGATACGTTGACTGGGAAATTAAGGCTTCTCTACAGAGAGGCGGAATCGGTGGGCAACTTCCTCACGCCTTAATGGCTATAAACCTATGTAAAGCAAACAGTTCAAAAAGCCTTCCATCAAGGCTTTCTAGTAATCTTAAAGATGACGGTAATGGTTATGGATATTTTTATCGATATCCAAATAATGCACAAGAGCTTAAGGGGTGGATTGAAGATGCTTTCAAAAAGAGAACAACCCACTCAGGCCAAATATTAAACCCGAATGATATGATGAAATACAATTCTCGTTGCAATGTATGTGGAGTAACGCATTAATGTTCTTTTAGCAAGCCGACACCAGTACCTCACCGCTACCTGATTCAATTAACCTCCTGACTGTTACGTTAGATGGCTTTAATTCAACGATATCCTTAAACCTACCCACCACCATTATCCTAATATTGCTGATAGTTTTATCAATGCTGCTTGTTCGGCTCTGCTTGCGTGGACTAAAAAGCTTTAATACTGAAGAAATTACTATCACTGAACCTTTTACTAAAACTAAGGTTAAACTGAAAGCTAACATTGAAGATAAGAAAATTGCTCATAAAATATGGACAGAACTTATAACACGTAAAGCTGCACTCCCTTTTGAAAGGGATAAAGATGTCATAACAGAGGTCTACGACAGTTGATATTCTCTCTTTCAATGTGTTCGGGAGCAAATAGCATCTATCCCTGTCGAGAAATTAAACGGAAGGCAGAAAAACGATGTTGAAAAATTAATAGACATATCAACCAAAGTTCTAAACGAGGGGCTAAGACCTCATCTAACAGAATGGCAGGCCAAGTATAGAGCTTGGTTTGAAAACGCTAAGGCTGAATCATCAAATGCTGGGAAGTCACCGCAAGAAATTCAACGCCATTTTGAACAATATGAACAACTAGTTTCGGATTTAGTATCTGTAAATGAAAACCTTGTGTTATTTGCAGATGAAGTCCGAGCTTGATAGGCTTCTTTCATTGCGCCGAGTCCATCGGCGGTAACCATTCGTCCATTAATTTTCGTTCAGCGTTAAACCTTGCTCTATGAGTGCGACTTGTTCCAATAAGTCGGGAGAGATCGGTGTTTATGTCATTGGTTTTGCAGGGCGTGGGTGGTTATGAGCGGCAAGCGTTGAGTTGTCGCCGCATCCATGCGGCTTTGCTAGTATCGGAGTGGAGGTTCTATCAAATAACTATTTGCACACCTCAATTGCAAAGCTGTGATTATCAGAAGGTTAGCCCCTGATAAATGGGTGTTCTCCGCCTTCATATATAGTATTAACGCGCATTTGAACTGCCTCATTTGTGTACACAGCAGCAATACCATTTTGTTCTTTATTGATTAACCCGCCATCAATCCTCAGGTGTATACCTTCTAACCAAGGAAAGTCACTAGGCATATCGACTTCACTTTCTACCCCATCTATGCCAACAAAACCTAAATGTCCGTTATTCATAATTTCTAACATGTGCTTAATTGGAGCAAAAAAGATGCAAACTTTAGAATCAGACGTTTCAATCGCAAACCATTGATCAACGATCTTAAATTCCAGTTCATCAAGATTGTGGTCTATGTCTATTCTCATGTTTGATGATGTTGCAAAGGTGGAACAACCGTGATGAAACCACATTTCAGGAGAATGGCTAATACATGTCGCCTCTGCCTTTTGAATGACGCCATCATAGGTATCCAAACGAGAGGTTTTCTTAATGACTGGGTGGTCATCAGTAAATAGCTTTACTGCGTTTTCGCGCCCACAGAACTACCTAACCACCGAGTTGTTTATCTTTAGTTCTATGTGAACGCCATACCTTGATAATGCTGATTCTTTTTTCTTCCCGAACATTTTCAATCCTTTTTGTATTAAGTCTTTCTTACTTAGTGGTTTTTATAACAAGTTACTAGACAGCAAAACAGTTATTTAGTTGAATTACTATCGAAATAATGCGAATGCCTCTAAAGAGCGAACAGGAGACGATCATTGTATGTTTCATTTCAGCCAATTCATTTCAGCTTTATTTACAATTATCTAAAGCAGACATCGACTAACTCACTTCTGGCCCCAAACGGTTTAATGCAATAGCTCTATAAACCGCTTTGAGCTAACTTGAAATGATCGGCTTCTTCAATATTTGTGAACTATATAAAGCAGTCTAAATTTTATTTTTAGGCTCTTTAGGTGTTTTATTTTTCCGCTCTGTGTCAATAATCACACGTTTTCGACTTTCTCCCCAACGGTATCCGCCGATGGCTCCGTCTCCACGAATTACACGATGACACGGGATAACAAGTGCAACGTTGTTGCTTGCACACGCATTAGCTACAGCTCTAAAAGCTTTGGGTTCTCCAATAGCTTGAGCGATTTCACCGTAAGACATAACTTTGCCATAAGGTATACTTCGGAGAAAATCCCAAACTTTTTTTTGAAACGCCGTTCCTCTTACATCTAGCGGTATATCCAAATCAATTGAGATCCCATCTATAAATAAGTTGAGTAGCTTTAACCAATGATTCAATTGCTCTTCATTTCTCGAGGACATCAACTCAATTTCCGCTCGAGGATACTCTGACAAAAGTTGAGCTAATAGCTGATGCTCCCTATCTCCAAATTGCAAAAAGACCAGTCCTTTACTGGTTGCGGCAATTAAAACAAGGCCTAAGTTGGTGGCACCTAGAGCATAGGAAATTTGAACACCTTCCCCACCTTCTCTGTATTTCTTTGGTGTCATGCCTAAATGACTTTTCATTCGACCATAAATAACGGAAGTTGACTCTATACCAGATTCAAAAATAGCATCCGTAACACTACCTGAGGCTCGCAAATTTACCTTCAAAGTATTCAACTGTATTTGGTCGATATAACTTTTTGGGGTGACATCAAGGTATTTTTTAAACAACCGATGTAATTGGTATTGAGTTAGGCCAACAGAGTTTGCTAATTGAAGCGCTGTTAATGGCCCTTCGGAATGCTCTTCAATTTTTCGACAAACATATAAAAACTTTATTAGCCCTGTGTCTTGATTTGCGTTGTGATCAGGTTTACATTCCTTGCAGGCTTGATATCCTGCTTTTAGAGCGGTTGATATGTTATCAAAATATACAACATTTTCTTTTAGTGGTGCTTTAATGTGGCATGACGGATTACAAAATATATTTGTTGTTTTTACACCGTAATAAAATTGAAAGTCGAATGCTGAATCTTGTTCAATTATCGCTTTCCAGTAAATGTCATTGGACATATTGATTGCCGTTAACCTTGTATGATTACTAAATTATATATTTGAGTATTATTCAATTTATATCGGATAATTGCGTACTAATACGCAATTATCAAAAGTTATAAGCAGTTAAATTCGCTCAAGCCTTAGAGCATAACACCCATACGCTGCAAACCTAGCTAGAATGAATTGTACTTGTGGAGCTGCGAATAACTCATCAATAGTCTGCTCTGCATTAACAGGGGTAACCAAACGTGCATCATAGATAGATTCATCGTTGTCGTAGGCTCTTAAAGCAAAGTAATCACCAAAATAATCATTTTGTGTGTTCGTTGGTAAAGGAAATTCTGTATAATTAACTACTTCATCAGATGGATTAGCAAGTACAAAAACAGCTCCATATTCTTTATAAGGGCCTGCTTTAGTAAAAGGGCAATAACTAGCGAGGATTAATTCTTCTCCTTCTTTTGCTCCTCTCAATACATCTCGACAGGGTTCTCCCCCTTTGGCAATTATATGCACTGTTGGTTGATTTTGGTCATCAATGCAGAACTCTCTTACTTTCATTAGAAAATCGTTACGTATTGGGGTAATTTTATATTTCATGAAATATCCTGTAATTATGTGATTAACGATTGAATCTATAGGTGTACTTTAAAAATAAACTTCTCTCTCTGTCCCTGATTTCAGGTGCATATAAAACGTTGTTATATTTATCTCGAAATGCCCCATACCCCAAAAACAATGAATTTCCTGGCGTAGATTCCCACTTTAATAATAGATCGCCAACTGTTGTATTTTGATCTTTCATACTACTGAATGTCGCATTAGCATTAACTTTTTGTTGCTCAAAAATAAACCTCAATGACCAATCTTGGTTAAATTGATAGCTTGCTTTTAATCTATATTGTCTACTTGAAAATATCTTTTCATTGTTCACGGTATCAAGTTCATTTTTTAAAGACTGGATTTTGAATTTTAATTTTGGAGTGACTTTAAATGATATTGATAAAACGGTTTGTTGTAATTTTGCTAACTCAGGTGAAGAGTCGTTTGCTGGCTGATAATTAATTATATCGCCTAATTTATGGTTGAAATCAAAGCCAATGGAGGGGAGCCATAAACTTTTTATACCCAAGAAATAGGTGTTTTGATTAAACCTTGTTAACTGAGAAAGTGTTGCATAATCATCTTCACCTAAACGTTCACTTTTGTTTGTTGTTTTTAGGTTAACGAAGGTTTGTCCAGGTAATTCTGTGTTGAACATCACGGATTGAGTTTGATCTAGGTAAATACCTTCTCTATCCCAAATATTTTGAAGCTCAAATTCAGTTGAATAAGACAAAAATATTGGATTATCAGCTAGGAAGCGATAACTATATTTCTGTGTTATTTCAGTTATTCCTTTACGTGGAATATAGCCAATAGGAGAATCGAATTCTTCGGCTATACTTTGGGCTTTTGCGCTGTAGCGCCAATATTCACCTGCACCATTAATTGTTAAATACAGCGCATTGGCTTCATTTGATGTTGTGCTTGTAGAGTTATCTGACCAGGCAATTTGCGAGTCCAGATTCCAATATTCATTGAACCTATAGCGAGTTTGCAGCGCAATATTTGTTGAATCTAGTTTTTCTCGAGAGTAATCAGATATGAATAGCCCGAAATAAGAATCATTACTTATAGATTTTCTTATATTGGTAACAGAGATTTTTGCATCATCGTCTATAGTCTTATTTGAGGTGGGATTTTCATCGTCGATTATCATGCCAGCAATAGACCAAGAGCCTAGTTGCGCAGTTGTTCTTAAACCAGCACTAGGCTCAGCTATTTTCCGCGTGAATAATAAATTTAGTGGCGTGCTAAAAAAGTCTGCATTTTCAATAAAAAAGGGTCTTTTCTCTGGGAAAAAGGTCTCAAACCTTTTATTAGTAACAATTTGTGGTTCATCTGACTCTATTTGAGAGAAATCAGGATTCAAAGTAAAATCTAAAACAACTCGATCATCCCAAACAAATTTAGCATCCAAGCCTAAATTACTTTCATTCTTGTTTTCCCATTCCTTGCTGCTCAATGAGGATTTGGCTCGAGACTCCTTCGTTGAAACAAAAGGAGTCAGTTCAGTTTTTAATGGTTTTCTTTCAACGTTAATATTTGCCAAGGTTCCTGCTTGTGAAATCCGTGAAGCAATATTGGTTGAATAGGGTGGAAAATAAGCATCTTCATTATTTCTAGGAATACCTCGATAAACGAAGAAGTCCCAGTTTTGAGTCTCTCCTGGCGGAAATCTTAAACTTGAGAGTGGGATTTTTATTTTTACAAGATAACCATTGTTAGCTATTAATGATTCAGTAAACCAATTGGGATTGAAAGATAGATCCCATCCGCCACCTTCGCTAAACACACCATCAATTTGCGAACCAACTGCGTTTGCTTGAAATCCATACATTTGTTGGGAACTCGAGAATGGAATTAAATGCAAAGCAACACTATCTTCATCTTCCGAGAATTCATCTCTAGGTGACACGGTAGAACGAATTAAATTCGGGGCGTCATCAAAACACATAAAAACACTGTACAGGTGCTTTTTATCATAGGATAAGAAAACGACTGTTCTTTGTGAGCTTTGTTTACCATTAATGGGAGAGCGAGTAACCAAATTATCGATTTTATGACCGATTAAGCTTTGGTCATTTCCTTTTTCCATTGCAGATAAATAATCTACTAATTCAGGCTCTTGATTAACTTCTGGGATATTAACGTTATATTTCTTGTTTTGTTGTGGTGCTGCTTTAGATATGTTGCTAAAAACAATAACTAATACTAAAACGCTTATATATTTTAGCGAATTCAAAAGATTTCCTCGTGGTGAATAGAATTTCAACAAGAATAATCTGCGTTGATTTTGGTCACTATCGGATTATTGCGGTAGTTAACTTCTAAACTAGAAAGGCATTCATTTAGCGCTTACATATCAATCATTCTGTATTCATTTTTTATATAAACATACAAATGTCTGAAGTCGGGATTAATTGTATGTCGATATATGAATGTAAACACAAGTATAAACAAACTCATTTATGTCAAATATGAGTTAGATGAACGTCCGTTACTTGGCTTTTATAAATTGTTGGAAGGTTTGGTTAAATGACTCTTGTTGGCACAAATCGGCTTTTCATAGCCGCATGGATGCGGCGACAACTCTATGCTTGCCGCTAACAACTAACCCCATCCTGCGAAACAAATGACGTAAACGCCGAACTATCTCGATTTGTTGGAACAAGTCGCGCTCAAAAGATACAATTTAACACTGAACAAAAATTCATGGATGAATGGTTACCGCCGATGGTTGGCGCAAATAAAAACGTACACACCATTATACATGATGTGTACGTTTAAAATAAAAGCTAGAGGTTTTATATAAAGACCTGTCAATCGCTCACACGCGAATAGACAGTGTTTTTATTATATACTCTTGTTAGCTCCCCTTTTTTATCTAGCACGACTCATCATTATGACGCGGTACTTGCTGGCTCCGAAGAATCAGCAATCGCTTCTGCTTTTGGCTTGCGCTTAAACAGGTGACGAACATCTTCAATGACTAAGTATAACGATGGAATCATTATTAGCGTTACAACAGTTGCAAACAACACACCGAAGGCAAGTGATACAGCCATTGGTATAACCATTTTTGCCTGCATACTCGTTTCCATCATAATAGGTATTAAGCCTACGAATGTTGTAATTGACGTTAACATAATCGCTCTAAAGCGACGGCAGCCTGAGTAAACCACTGCGTCTTTCAACGCCATACCTTGAGCACGTGATTTGTTCACATAATCAACCATAACCAATGAGTCATTAATAACTACACCAGCGGCAGCGATAATACCGAACATCGACAGTACATTTAGGTCCATTCCTAATATCAGGTGACCTATCATAGAGCCAACGATACCAAAAGGAATAACAGTCATAATCATCAATGGCTGCGAGTATGACTTAAGCGGCACAGCTAGCAAAGTGAAGATAATCATTAGTGACAATACGAAATCACGTAACTGCTTGCTTGCATTATCCATCTCTTCTTGGATACGACCAGATACTTCACTTTGTACTTGTGGGTATTTGCGAAGTAACTCTGGAATAAAGTTATCGCGAATATCACGAGCGACCTCAAACGGTTCTACTTGCGCAGCATCGACACTACCCCAGATATTAATGGTACGGTTACCATTTTCTCGGCGGATACGTGTAACACCATCTACAACGCTAATCTCAGCAACTTCTGACAATGGAAGTTCTGCGCCATTTGGCGTTTGAATCATCACATCTTCAACGTGACCAACGGCACTTCGTTGCGCTAACGGATAGCGAATCATTACCTTAATTTCTTCGCTGTCACGCAAGATACGTTGAGCTTCTAAGCCATAGAAACTGTAGCTAACTTGTGATGCGATATCCGCTAATGACAAGCCCATGCTGTACGCTAGTGGTTTTAACGTAAACTGAACCTCTTTAGCACTCGTTTGACGGCTATCGTTAACATCACCAACACCTTTCAAACTATTTAGTTTCGCTTTCAACTCTTTAGCTGCTGCCATTAACTGCGCATCGTTTTGGCTTTCTAGTCTGAAACTGATATCACCATCTTCACGACCACCACCAAATAGATTGTCAGAAATTCTAAACTCTTTTACACCTGGCAATGATGGAATTGCTGCACGCCATCTATCAGCAAGCTCGAAGGTATTCATCGGACGTTGCTCTGGCTCTACCAATTTAACCATGATATTTGCACTGATACGGCTACGTAGGTCTACCTGCATGTCAGAGATCATTTTAGCGCCGAACTCTTCTTCGATTTGCTTATCAACATCTAAAAGAATTTTCTCTACTTTTAACGTTGTTGCTAAAGTCGCTCGTTCTGCTGAATCTGTATTCATTTCGATACTAATGCGAGGGAAATCGTGAGGAACTTTTGGCTGTCCAATGAAGCGAACAATACCGCCACTATATAGACCTGCGCTCACAAGCAAGATTGAGATAAAGAACATCATTACGCCGTAACGATAGTTCAAGCAAACTTTCAGGGCTGGGCGGTAGAACTTCTCGATGGTGCTTTTCATACCACGTTCAATGCCACCACGAATGCGTTGCAGAGGGTTTCTAGGGTTTTCTGGTTTTATCTTCATGCTAATTAAATGCGCAGGCAAGATTAGCTTAGACTCTACCAAAGAGAACAATAGACAGAAGATAACAACGAAACCAATTGACTGGCTCCAAGCAGCACCAGGACCATCATCGATAACAAGCGGAGCAAACGCTGCAATAGTAGTTAAAACACCAAATGTTGCTGGCATTGCGACGCGTTTTACACCGTGAATAACACTTTCAGCTGAATGGCCTTTATCTTCGATTTCCGCGTGAGCACTTTCACCCATAACAATCGCATCATCAACAACAATACCTAGAACTAATATAAAAGCGAATAGGCTGGTAATGTTAATCGTTACATCCACAAACTCCATTGGCATCACTAATAAAGTACCAAGGAAACACACTGGTAGCCCCATCATTACCCAGAACGCTAAACGTATGCGTAAAAATAGCGCTAACATCAAGAACACTAATAGTGCACCGCTCTTCATGTTGTCTAGCATCATGTCCAGACGGCCTTCAAGGTAATAAGTTAAGTCAACCCAAGTTTCTAAGTTCACACCTTCAGGTAATTCTTTTTGCTTACGCTCAACAAACTTATTCATGACATCGGCAACATGAACAATGTTTTGTTCTCCCGAGGCACCTACAAAGAAGGTTACTGAGTTTTTACCATTGAACTTCGAGTACTGAAGACCTTCCGCGAAGCCATCAATAATCGTAGCGATATCGCCCAATAAGATTTTGGTACCATCTGCTAAAGTAACCACAGGGATTTGTTCAAACTCACGACCACGGTAAGCTTGGTTTTGAACACGCAAGTTAATGTAGCCATTTTCTGCACGGATTTGGCCTGCTGACATGTTACGCGAGTGGCCACGTACCGCATCTGCAACATCTCTGAAGCTTAGACCGTACTCACGTAGCTTGTCTTTGCTCACTTCGATAGAGATTTCGTAGTTTAAACCACTGTAGAAATCAGACGTATTGATTAGCGGTTGTTGCTGAATTTCATCGTGAATTACCTTACCTAAATCTTTTAGTTCTTGATAACTCATGTCACCGTATAAGCTGATGTACATTACTTCTTGGCGGTACTGTTCACGCTCAACCTTTACGCGTTCCATACCATCAGGAAAGCTTGGGATTGAATCAATTTGTGATTTAACTTGGTCTAACACCACTAGTGGGTCATAGCTTTCATCAACACGGAACCAGCCATTTGCGTAGTTTCTGTTTGAATACGTAATTACACGTTCAAGACCTTGAATTGACTCTAGCGCTTCTTCAACTTTGATGGTGATGCCTTCTTCCACTTCTTGTGGCGCAGCACCTGGGTAGCTTGCGCTAAATGATATCCAGTTACTTTCAAACTGAGGGAACATTTGTTTGCTGATTGTGCCTGCCGTTAGCAGGCCACCAATCAAGATAAATGCCATTAAAAGGTTTGCTGCTACACTGTTTCGAGCAAACCACGCGATAAGCCCTTTATGGGTATCTGCGATTTCTTCTTGTGTATAACCAGACATAAATTACTCCATTACACTCGCAACTTGAGTGTCAGACTCTGTTTCTTCCGTTTCTTCGCCTTTAGCTGGTTTTTCACCCTCAAGTGCTAATTCCATGCCTGCGATAGGATAATCTAGAGCAGATACAATTACTCGGTCACCCTGAGCTAAATCGCCTGTAACAACAACGTTTGCGCCATCCTGATGGATAATGTCCACCGCGATGTACTTAAGTTTTGAATCTGTGTCTAAAATCGCTACTCGACCATTTTCTACTAAGTAACGTGGTAACTCTGAAGCGTTAGTGATGGTTACACCGTAGATATCTGCATTTACATAAGCACCGAATCTTAGCGGCTCATCCTTTACGCTAGCTACCAGCTGGTATGGATCGTGAACTTCAGCCACTAAGTAGCTCATGCGGCTATTGCTATCGACAACACCTTCACTACGAACGATTTTAGCGGTCCATTGCTTCTCAACACCGGCAAACACACCTGATAAAACAACTTCGGCATTTTGACCCAAGTCATTTAAGAACTTAAGTTGACCATCGGCAACGGGAAGACGAACTTCTGCAACGTCAGTCCCTAAAAGTTTACCAACGCGAGAACCTGTGCTGACGAATGCGCCGAGACCAACCTCACGCGACTCAATCATTGCATCGTATGGTGCGCGAATCTCTGTGCGTTCAAGGTTGCGTTTTGCACGAAGCACAGATGCTTTAGCAGCTTTCACTCGCGCCATCTCTTGTGCCAATTGCGGTTTACGTAAACTTAATTCAGTTGGCGAAGCATCTGTGATGCGCTTCCATTCTTTCGCAGCTACTTGGCCTTGAGCACGCTCTGTTTCCAGAGAAGCAGTAGCAGATGCTAAATTAGCTTCCGCGTCAATCAATGCTGCTTCGTAATCGCTTGGGTCGATACGAGCGAGAAGCTCACCTTTTGCGATAAAACCACCACTAACAAAGGCATCTGCTAGTTCAACGATTTGACCGCTAACTTGCGCGACTAATGCAGTCTCGTACTTAGGTTTAACGACACCGTAAGAATCTACGGATAGGTGCATTGGGCCAACCTCTACTGGCTCAACTGCAACAATAGGTGTGTTGATGACTTCAGGCTTTTCTTCAGGCGGCTTTTTCATACTTGATAAGCCAATAAATACTGAGATACCTGTAACTAAAATGATGATGGGTACAATAATTTGTTTTTTCCGTGTCACTGTCCTTCCCCCTGTAAAGTCGCGCAACATTTATTATTAAGTCTCAAATGTTACCGAATGATGAGATTAAAAAACGATTAAAGTTGTAAATGGGTATTACAAAATGCGCGCCGACTTGGCCAATTAGTTATAAGAAACACAAATAAATTTAAATAATCAATAAATACAATAAATTACAATTAACCAACCGTCAAAAAGACAAGAAAAAAGCGCCGTAAAAAGTAAGGCGCCTTTCAAAGTGCTTAGCGAATTTAACCACTAGTTAAACTTTTATGAAAATTTTTCGTTTATATAGCCAATATAGAACTAACCATTGGCAACAAAGCAGAAAGCAAATGGACAGAAGTGAATGACATTGTTCAGGAGCCGCCGTAATCAAACCACCAAAGACACTTTTTGCAACATATTGCCATTGAACCAAACTCGTACTGAGGTAAATGACTATTGAATTCATGCCAATAACAGAGAAAAATACAGCCCACTTTTGTATCTTCCAGACATCAATGACTAAATAAAATATCGTTAATAACCAGATACTTAGACCAACGGTAAGTAAAGTAAAACTTGAAGTCCAAAGTGTCTTGTTAATAGGAAAAAACTGATGCCAAATTAGCGCTAATGCAACAATAACAAAACCAACAATGAGTAACTGGTTCAACAGTTGATAAGGCGCGGATTGTTTAAACTTGATTAAACGTCCGATAAATACGCCCGCCATTGCGTTAACAATAGACGGAAGATTAGACAAAATACCCTCGGGATCTAATGGTGCATTACGGTATGTCGCACCAGGCAAAAACGTTTGATCAAACCATACATTGATAGCGCCTGTTGGCGTATAGCTCCCGCCATACTCTCCAATAGTAAGAAAACTGAGCACTAGCCAGTAACCCACTAATATAACTACACACGTAACCCACTGCTGCCGTTCGGTGAGGAACCAGACCATCAAAATTGCGAAAAACCACGCGATACCAATTCGCGCTAGCACACTCGCAAACCTTATATCATCGAAGTTTGCTGGCACTCCCACTCCCCAGCCATGATTGTAGAAAATACCCAATAAAATCAATAACCCCAACCGTTTAAGCGCATGTTGCAATAAATCGCGCTGCTGTGTCTGAGGGTATTGATTAAAAGGCTTTGCTGTCAGTCCAATACTGACACCCGATAGAAAAATAAAGAGTGGAAAAATAAGATCATAAGCCGTAAAACCATGCCATTCTGCATGAGCCATCTGAGCATCAAATCCAACTAGCCACTGCCAACCAAGAATGATATGAAGTGCTAGAAAAAGCCCTTCAGCCCCCATAATCCAAAACATGTCGAATCCGCGTAATGCGTCTACCGACAACAGCCTTTCTTTTTCAGACATGATATTCCCACTGTAGTTTGCGCTGTCATGGTTTTAATTATTCTGACTAAGTACTCTCATCAATCACTTATCAAAGTAACAAAAGCAATAATGACAACGCTGTCAAATATTACTTTTGTATAATAATTAGCTCCTCGTCAAAATACAAACCTGTTTGACAGATATATTTACAGCTTAGGTATTGCACTTCTTCTAATGAGACATACTATGTCTATTAGGCTCGAATAAAGCCAAGTGATTACACATCACGTATCACAGTAATTTGAAGAGAAATCAAGCGCCGACGTTATGCTCAATAAAATTCAGAAGTTTTTTAAAGATGTACTCGAAGAGAGTTCAGTTGAACACGATACCATTAGCTTAGATATTGCCTGTGCAGTATTACTAGTTGAAGTAATGAAAGCAGACGGCTTGTTGGCAGAAGAAGAACAGGTTCATATAGCTACAGTGCTCACCAAACACTTTCCGTTATCACCAATTGAAGTAGATGACTTGATTGAGCAAGCAATAGCACTCAGTGACAATGCCAATGACTTTTATCAGTTCACTTCTGTACTGAATAAGCATTACAAAATAGAAGAGAAGATTCAGATAGTTGAACTACTTTGGCAGCTTGCGCTTGCCGACGGAAATATAGCCGCAATTGAGCAACACGTTATCCGTAAAATTGCAGATTTACTGCATTTACGACAAGGCGAATTTATCAACGCCAAAGTTAATGCCCAGAAAGCGTTTGAACAAAAACGATAGCCAGTGAAATTAACCCTCAACTGAGCTAAAATAGCGATTTTTACTACCCCAGATATATTTACATGGCTGACATCGGCAAATTCAATACCTTAAAAGTAATCGCATTAACGGCAAATGGCGCCTATTTAGATGGAGGTGAGCTGGGTGAAATCTTACTTCCAAACCGCTATTTAGCCAAAGATATTGAGCTTGATGATGAAGTTAACGTTTTCATTTATACAGACTCTTTAGACCGGCTTGTAGCAACAACCGAAACGCCATATGTTGAAGTAGGTGGTTTCGCTTCGTTAAATGTTAAACAAGTGAATAAATTAGGGGCGTTCCTTGATTGGGGGTTGCCTAAAGACTTGTTGGTACCACACAATCTTCAGCATAAAAAAATGGAAGTTGGCAAACGCTACCTCGTCCATGTATTTCTTGATCAACGCACTGAGCGTTTAGTCGCATCAAGTAAGCTGGATAAATACCTAGATATTTGGCCTGCTGATTACAAAGCAGGAGAAGCTGTTAACTTGGTCGTTGGCGGCAGAACAGATTTAGGCACAAAAGCGATTATCAACAACCAACATTGGGGATTGATTTTCCAAAGTGATATTCACCAAAAGCTACACACTGGCCAGTCTATTTCCGGCTACATCAAACGCGTTCGTGAAGATGGCCGAATCGACCTAACTTTGTCACGCGCAGGCAAAGGTAAAGTCATTGATTTTACGGATAAATTCTTAGACTACTTAGCAAATAACGACGGTTTTTGCCCGCTACACGACAAATCAAGCCCTGAAGAAATTAACCGCGAGTTTGGCGTGAGTAAGAAAGCCTTCAAAGCCACCATCGGCCATTTATTCAAACAAGGTAAAGTGGTTATTGAAAGCCACGGTGTGAGACTTAAGTAGGCGATTCTAGCTAATCGTTTAACGATTAATTACACAAAAAAGGCTGCATCTGCCTGTCTTTCATACACAAATCCCTCGATGAAAATCGAGGGATTTTTTTTGAACTTATTTTGCATACCTCGCTCAGATCTATTTTGATTTAGCGATAAGGTCAGTTCCAGTGTTTTCAACAGGTTCAGCGCAATGGGCAGC
>JAKVCY010000197.1 GCA_022448425.1 Thalassotalea sp.
GCTAATTACTACGGTACGCAAAAATATGAAAGCAAAAGCGATGTCATTATGGGATAGAGCAATGCTCTCAAAACGTTTCATCATTGAAACTATAAACGACCAATTGAAGAACATCTCATTCATTGAACACTCAAGACATCGTAGTATGAATGGTTTTACGCTTAATTTAATGGCCGGCTTGGTGGCTTATTGTCTTAAAGAAAACAAGCCATCCCTTAATATTAGTGAAGTTGAGCGCTATGCTATGGTTGTTGCTTAAAGCGATCTGGGGTTACTTAGAAAGCTGAGATTCAATCAGTTCAAGCGCTTCGTCAAGAATAGTCTTCACCGAATCACGTGCCTTTTCTGGATCACGAGACTTAATTGTATTTAGAATATCAGCATGCTTTTGCACATCAGCTCCCGGCACACCTTTAATGCGGTTGGTGTATCGAATACTTACTCTTAAGGCCGTACCGATAAAATCAGTAAGCTGGCCAATGAAGCGATTTCCGCTAGCGCTCAAAATGGCGGTATGAAACGCAATATCGGCGTCTAGTGGATCATCCAAACCTTTGCCTGCATCTTCCATGCGGTTTAACGCTTTTTCAATTGAGGCTAACTGCTCTTCTGTCGCATTTTCAGCTGCAAGCGCCGCTGCTTGTGGTTCTATAGCCACACGCACTTGGGTAAATTCTTTGAGTAAAGTTAGCGATGGCTTGCTATTTAGAATCCAACTCAGCACGTCAGTATCAAACATATTCCAATTACTTTCTGGTAAAACTAAGATACCTTGCTTAGGTCGAGATGAAATTAGCCCTTTCGCTGATAACATTTTTACGGCTTCACGAGTTGCACTTCGACTTACTTCATATTGCAAACATAAATCAGCCTCTGACGGTAAACCAGCACCTACAGGGTAGTCGCCTTTTACAATAGCCATGCCTAAATTGTGGGTTAATTGATGGGTTAAGTTATGTTTGGGCGAACTTCTCATCGTGCTCTCTTTTCAACGACTGCATACCATGTACCAATTGTATATCTTACAAATAATCTACACATTTCGGTAGCAATTTAGTCACATAAATCTAACGTAACGTTTATAACGCAACGAATTTTCTTTATTTTTTATTTTAATAATTCATATTATAGTATATGACATACTTATAAACTGTCTATTTGTTTATCTCTGTTTGTCGCATACACCGTGTATAAGGGCTAACGTTTGCGATATCTGTACAAACATGTAACAGTGCCGAATTATGGAATGTCAATCGGAGCTCGTTTTGTCTCAACCAGCAAAATACTTCAGTCTTGAACAAAAAACTATCTTCATTACTGGCGGTGCAACCGGCATAGGCGCCGCTATGGTAACAGCATTTCTCAAACAGAACGCTAAAGTTGCATTTATTGATATTGATGGCACTGCCGCAGATAAATTGTTGCAGCAGCTAGCAGACTATCAGGATAATTTATTGTTCG
Source organism: Thalassotalea sp. (assembly GCA_022448425.1). GTDB lineage: Bacteria > Pseudomonadota > Gammaproteobacteria > Enterobacterales > Alteromonadaceae > Thalassotalea_F. The sequence goes on from JAKVCY010000197.1 coordinate 1,462, forward strand.
AAAAAGTCGATGTCACTAATGTAGATACGCTCAAGCAAAGCATAGATAGAGCAAGTGAAAAGTTTGGCGGTATCGACGTGCTAATTAATAACGTCGCCAATGATATGCGCCACACTCCTCAGGAAGTTGACTATCAGGATTGGCAGTTCTGTATGCAGGTCAACTTAGACGCTGCTTTTTTTGCCTCTCAGAAAGTGTTCGACATTATGCGCAAGCAAAAAAGCGGTGTCATCATTAACTTTAGTTCGATTAATGCATTGCTTGGTCCAAGAAATATGGTCGGCTATAGCACGGCTAAAGCGGGCTTAATCGGGATGACTAAATCATTAGCCAAAGATTATGGTCGCCATAACATTCGCGTCAATGCGATTTTACCTGGCTGGGTGGCAACCGATAAACAACTCGCTTCCTATTTGAGTGAGCGAGAAGAAAAGCGATGGATGGATGAGATGGCAATCAAGAAGCGTATCGAACCAGCAGAAGTCGCCAAATTAGCGCTTTTTCTCGCCTCAGACGATAGTGCCATGATCACAGGGCAACACATTACCATTGATGGCGGTAGAACCTAATGATGTCAGGTCTACATTTCATTACCATCGACTGGGGTACTAGTCACCTTAGAGCTTTTCTTTGCTGCATTGATCAACAAGATGAATTAAGTCTTATAAAGCGTGTCACTGGCTTAGGTGTCACCAAAATAACTTCAAGCTTTGAGCAAGAGTTATTTGACTGCATATCACCTTGGACGGAAGAGTACGGGAAACTTCCCATCTTGATGGCGGGACAAATTGGCTCGAGTATCGGCTGGAAAGAAACGCAATACCTCGCCTGCCCAACCTCACCTAAGTCAGTAGCTTCTGCGTGTTTACAATTTGAATCTCGTGGGCACCAAGTCACCATTGTCCCTGGGTTACACTGCAGTCATAACAACAATTATCGTGATGTATTGCGTGGTGAAGAGTTACAAGTGCTGGGCTGGTTAGCAGAAGATGCCTCACACTCAAAAGGGCGTCATTTAATATGTTTGCCGGGTACACATACTAAATGGGTGCTGGTAAACAATGGTCAAGTATTGAAGTTTAAAACCGCCATGACCGGAGAGCTTTTCGATCTTTTATCTAATCACAGCGTACTCATCCAGCGACCAACAACAGAATTTAATGAGCCAGCTTTCAAATATGGTGCAAAATATACTTTAGCCAGTGAGCTAGGAAGTTTTATTCACGGATTGTTCAGTGTTAGAAGTAAACAGCTTTTTAACGAGTTGACGCCTGAGCATGCAACCTCTTATTTGTCAGGCATGTTAATTGGTAGTGACGTGAGAGCAGCACTAAACGCTACAGAATGGGATTTTAACGAACTCGACTCCGTCAATGTGATTGGTAACCGTCAGTTAAGCGAATACTTCACAAAGGTATTGGCAATGCTAGACATTGGGGCAACTATCCATAATGTCGAGAAAGTAACTTTGGCAGGATTTTTGTCTATCGTGCGGGATATGAGAACGATGGGATTGTGTAACCCCTTGTCAAAACCAAACACAAGTGAATCTCAAACAACAAACGATGACATCGATGGTGACATCGCCCCATGAGCAAACTACAAGCAAGCATATCGTCCTCGCCGTTAATAGCTATCCTACGAGGACTGTCACCGAAGAGTGCAGAAGGTATAGGCAAAGCGCTTTATCAGTCCGGATTTCGCATGATTGAAGTACCACTTAATCGCGAGTATGCACTGGAGAGCATAGAGATACTAGCGCACCATCTACCTGAAGATTGCATCGTTGGCGCCGGCACAGTGCTGACGACTGATGATGTGGAGGCTGTCAAAGCTGTTGGAGGTCAGTTGATTGTTAGCCCAAATGCAAACCCTAAAGTCATCTCGCGAACACGTGAGCTATCTATGATAAGTTTACCGGGTATTGCAACACCAACAGAAGCTTTCAATGCCATTGAGGCAGGCGCTCACGGCCTTAAAATATTCCCTGCCAGCAGCTATGGTTTTGATCATTTAAAAGCGCTAACGACGGTATTGCCACAAAATATTCCATTAGTTGCTGTCGGTGGTATTACGTTAAATAACTATCCACAATGGCTTTCCGCAGGAGCACAAGCCGCTGGCATTGGTGGCGACCTTTTCAAGGCGGACGATAGCTTGTCTGATATCAAACAACGACTTAGCGCTCATTTTTAACTGCAATGAAACTCATAAAAATACTCGACGTAAAGAATAAACTTGGTGAAGGCATTGTCTGGCACCCAAACCAGCAGTCGCTATGGTGGACGGATATTCATAGCGCAAAACTTTACTGCTATTTTCCTCACAATGACTCGCATAAGGTTTATGACATGCCAGAGCGTGTTGGCTGTTTTGGCTTTATTGACGGAGAAAATGCATTAATCGTTGCGTTCGCATCGGGTATCGCGAAATATCACATAGAAAACCAAACACTAGAGTGGTTGGCGCGACCAGAACTTGAGAACAAGGGCAATCGCTTCAATGATGGAAGAGTTGATAGAAATGGCTGCTTCTGGGCTGGCACTATGGTGGAGAACAGTACTTCATCATCAGCTAAAGGAAAGCTTTACCAACTAACAGATAATGGCGATATTCACGTTCATATTAACGATATTGGCATTTCGAATTCCCTTTGTTGGAGCCCTTGCGGTAACACTCTTTACCATGCTGATTCGCCTAGTAACACCATTTATCAATACAGCGTGAAGCTCGATAATGCTCAGCGAATTTATTTAACCAACAAAAAAGTATTTGCCCGTACCGAAAGTGATATTTTCCCAGATGGTGCCACTGTAGATAAATATGGCAACCTTTGGTCAGCGCAGTGGGCTGGTAGCAGACTCGTGAAATACGCACCTACCGGAGAACAACTAGCGGTTTTCGATATGCCAGTATCGCAACCAACCTGTATAGCTATTGGCGGTCCAAAAGGCGACTTGCTATGTGTAAGTAGTGCTATTGATAAGTTATCTCTCGAAGCGTTAGAGAAAGAGCCGAACGCAGGTAATGTATTTATTTACCAATTAACGGAAAATATTGCGGTACCAGAAAAATATGTCGACATAAAAAACTGGAACAGAGCACTACCAGAATAAAGAGCACCTGAAAAGTTCAGTCCTCCATCCTGCTTGCAAACCTGCAAGCCTACCACAAAACTATCAATGGCTTGTATTTCAGATCGTATAGATAAGCCTAGATTCACGTCCGTAGTCCAAAATTACTTGAGCTAATCGCTTCTATGCATGGATAAAGATGCTGCTGAAATGCTTATTTGGGTGATGTTTTCAAATAAATCGACTTGATGGTATTTTAAACCACAAAGAATAAAGATAGTATATATATTATAATTACAAAATTTGTGTACCTTCTGACCTATCGGTATCAATTCTTTAAATTAGTGATACCGCTTAAATAAGGCACAATAATAGAAAACAGAGAGTTAGGGGAGAGCACCTTGTTCAGTGCAGCAATGTACAGAATTCGGTTTGCATTCGCATACATATTCCGAGGTAATCTTTAGCTCTCCTATCTCTGCAATAAGCAACACTTGGAGCACTTAGATGTCACCAGAGACCATTCAATTAGGCGTATTTTTTGGTATTACTGCCATTATTGCCTTCGCTACTTACTTAAGATGTCGTGGACATGCCCGCGCTACCGATTCGAATAAAGAATACTTTTTAGCGGGCGGAGGCCTATCTTGGGTATTCGTTGCGGGCTCAATTACGCTTACCAACTTAAGTACTGACCAACTCATTGGTATGAATGGTAACCAAATGGCGTTACTCGCTTGGTGGGAGTTTGCCGCTGTTATCGGCCTTATCCTCTTGGCAAAAGTGTTCTTACCTGTCTACTACAAGCACAACTGTACAACGACTACAGAGCTTTTAGAAAAACGCTATGGCGATAAGAACATCCGCGCCGTTATAGCTGCGTTATTACTATTCGGTAATATTTTCATTTTCTTACCGAGCGTCTTATACGGTGGTTCATTATTCATGAAATCACTTTTTGATACAGAGTTAAGCTTAATGTTTTTAGCTAGCTGTTTCGGCATTATTGGCGCTTGTTACGCTGTCTTTGGTGGTTTGAGAGCGGTCGCGGTTTCAGATACCTACAGTGGTATTTTATTGTTAGGTATGGGTCTATTAATTGTGTACCTTTCAGTTGCCGCTATCAATTTTGATTTTTCAGGTATTCCAGCGGAACGTTTAACCCTAATTGGTAGTGATGATTCACCGCTACCGTGGCACGTGTTGCTAACCGGGATGATCTTCATTCAAGCGTTTTACTGGGGAACTAACCAAACCATTACTCAACGCGCAATGGCGTCACCAACGCTGAAAGAAGCACAAAAAGGTGTATTTTCTGCTGCTGCCATTCGATTACTAATCGTTCCACCTATGATAGTTATCCCTGGTATTGTCTCTTACAAACTCTATGGCGATATCGGCGATGCTGCTTATGGAACCCTAGCGGGCGATATTCTACCGGTATGGTTATCAGGTGTGTTTGCCGCAGCAATTGCAGCCGCTGTACTGACGACTTTCAACAGTATTCTTAATTCATCAGCAGCACTATATTGCTGTGATATCCACGAGAAATATATCAACAAAGACGCTAATGTTGGCAAGCTAAACGCCATCATCACCGCAGTGTTTGTGATTATTGCGTTATCGCTTGTGCCGATCTATGCCACAGCTGAGAGCATTATCAACTTAGTACAAGAGCTATTCGGGCTACTTAGCATGCCAATTTTCTCAACCTTCGTTGTCGGTCTATTATTTAAAGATGTAGAGGCGAGAGCCGCAATCGCCGCTGTGATTTTCGGCACCCTGTTGTACGCATTCTTCGTATTTGTTTGGGCGCCATTCCACTACATTCACATGATGTGTATTACGTTATTTAGCTGTGTAGGTTTAGCGTTGCTTATTAACCGATTCGTTTTCGGTAAGCCAATTGAACTTGTCGATAGAAAATCACTAGTATAGGCAAGTTCTTCTTTCAATTTAATCGCGTTAGTTGTTAGAAATCCCCCCTCTGGCAACTAGCGCTCCTTTCGTTGAAGAGCACAGTTAAACTGTACCCTTCTAATAAACGACCAAATAAAAAGCCGGCTATTGCCAGCTTTTTATTTGGTCGTAAAATCTATCAACTAACGTTATTCCACGATTTTGATATTAACACCAGTTACACCCTCACCTTGCTTAGCGTGGCCTTGGATTAAACGGTTGATTTGCGTTAAAGACGACAGCATTGCATAGACGCCACTGTAATACCCTTCCGAAAGCAATGACATTTGCTGTTCATTATCCAATTTGTTAAATGCATCTTCGTTCAGGTGATATAGGCCTTTTAACGTACTCTTGGAGTTGTTGCTTAATGTAAGTTCCAATTCAACTTCTTGAATAAGCGACAGAGCATCTAAAGCTTGGATAAACTTACTAGAGGCAATTTGTTCGTGATAAAGCTGTTCTAACTGTTGATTCATTTTCTGAAAGTAAGATGTCGCACTCCCCTCCTCAAATAAGCTAACGCCATTTTCTGTATCGATAAGGTTGCTGTCTTCGTCGACAAAAGGAATTACGCTTTTATCGTTTTCAGGATCTAGGCCTAAGTTAAATGGTAGGCTTCGTGCAGCTTTTGGAATGTAAGCAATTTGGTGGTCGCCATCTTCTTTAACTAACACGTTGTCATTCATAACAAACGACGTCATAGCCATAATCGAGGTAGCACCATTCTCGGGATTCTTCACCAAAAACAGTGGGAAGCTTGATGCTGACTGTAGCAATTCAGAAACTGTCACTTCTAGCTGATGCTGGTTAGCAATAAACTTCCAATCAATGTCTGGTAAAACTTTAAGATCTTTATGCTTTTCTATTGATACAGGTTTAAAATTTGTCATTCGTTATTCTTATTTGTAATGTTAATTAAAAGTTTGTGAGAACTAAGGCCTAGCACCTAACACTTAGAGCTCAGTGGCTTCGTCACTAGTGTTTCGGTAAGTATCACTAATAGAGTATTTCTAGCATTAAGTTGTTGCCAATACAAAAGTAGAAAAGTTAATGCTAACGCCTCCAATAGTTGCTCAATGATGATTAATTTACCAGCCTTTGTCTTTACTTCATAGCGGTGTTTGTAGACTGAAAAGTCTTATTGCTCACGCATACCATAAAATACACTTTAATAGTGTGCAGCATCATGACGATTACCAACCATAAATGATAACCATTGCAATAGCAGAGTACGCTAGGAAGTTGACCAGAACAATTGTTTCGCATGCTTTTCATTGCAGATTACACACTGCACTTGTACAGAGACTCTGAACGGTCCGTTAGGAATAAGAGGCAGGCTATGGCATCAGCCAGCGTTATGATTTTGATAAGTGTAGAAGACCGCTTCAATTTCTATCTTTACCTGCATTGTGTAGGCACAGATAGAAAGAAATAGAAAGCAACAGAAAGCAGTTAGAATTAGCCCAGAACGGCTACGCGCAGTATTTTTCAGTTATGTTTGCATCACTTTTGCCAGCAACGTAATGGCTTAGTTGCGCTTTTTGATCGATTGATAATTTCAAACCCAGTTTGGTACGGCGCCAAATAACATCATCAACTGACGTAGCCCACTCTTTTTCAATTAAATAGCCTAATTCCTTCTGATATAGCCCATGTCCAAAGTCTTCGCCTAGACCCTCAAGCGTATGGCAATTTTCTAGTATTTGATAACTCAAAGTTCCATACTGTCGAATAAAGCGTTTCAGTACTGGCTTAGGTAGCCAAGGATAATCTGCTAATAGCTGGCTATGTAAAGACTCCCTAGAAATGAGGTCACCACCTGGTGATGCGGCGCTCTTAGTCCAAGCTGGTTTCATTTTTGGAAAGACTTTATTGAGTTTATTGACTGCAGCTTCTGCTAGCGTTCGATAAGTGGTTATCTTCGCACCGTAGATGTTGACCAGTGGTGCATGCCCTTTCTGACTTAGCTCAATGGTGTAATCACGTGTTACAGCTTTCGCATCTTCAGCTTCGTCTTTTAGCAGTGGTCTAACACCTGAATAGCTGTGAACAATGTCGCTTTGACTGATCTGCGTTTTGAAATACTGATTGTTGATATCGATAAGGTAGTCGATTTCATCCTGAGAAATTGCTACTTGTTGCGGATCGCCTTGGTAGTCGACATCTGTAGTACCTACAATTGAATAGTCTTCTTCAAACGGCAACACAAAAACAATGTGCTGATCTTCATTTTGAAGGATATAAGCGTGCTCATCATTGTGTATTTTAGGTACAACAATATGACTCCCTTTAACAAGTTGGATACCGTGACTTTCCTTGCGATTGACTTGATCAGTAATGCTTTCAACCCAAGGGCCAGCCGCATTCACCAAGCTTCTACTTCGCACCAAATACTCTTTGCCAGTGGCTTTATCCAATACCGTTAAATGCCAAACATCTTCAATACTTTTAGCAGCAAGTAATTGCGTTTGACTATGAATATTGGCACCGTTTTCCCTTGCGGCAATCGCATCAAAATAGTTAGTCGCGAGTCATCCACCCAAGCATCTGCATACTCAAAGCCTTTAACAATGGAAGGGTTTAGGGTGCTTTATCGTCGAACTTAATGCTGCAAGACTTCGGTAGTGCTAATCGTTTACTCAATTTGTCATACAAGAATAAGCCTGCACGAATCATCCAAGCAGGGCGTAAATGTGACTGGTGAGGCAAACGAAACACTAGAGGAGAAATAATATGTGGTGCGTTTTTCAATAACACCTCACGTTCAGCCAAGGCTTTTTTAACCAAACCAAACTCATAGTATTCCAAGTATCGTAAACCACCATGAATCAGTTTACTGCTAGCACTTGAAGTAGCTGATGCTAAGTCATTCATCTCAACGAGCATAACGGACAAGCCTCGCCCTGCTGCATCATTGGCAATTCCAACTCCGTTGACACCGCCTCCTACAACAAAGACATCGTAAATTGTATCAGTCGCTTTCATTTGTTCCGTTACTTACTTTCTCGCAAAATTGAGCAATAAATATAATTTATGTGATATATATTATAAAAGTGAGAATTTGTAGGATTATGACCTCAAATCATGCGGAGTGATGTTGGGCTAATTTGGGTGATTAATCGCCGAGCTGCGTCAGGCGTAGCTTTTCTAGCTGCTTCACAGTCCTTTCTACATCGGGCGTTGTAAGAAATTGAGCTAGAATTTCTAAGCTGCCCTCTACCATTGACTGCTGAATGTCTCGGTCAAAATACTGAGCAACACCCGAAACGTTTTGCAAAATAATCTTGTTCTGCTGAGGAAGGCTTCCAACATTATCCCATGCAAGATGAGGCGAGCTTTGTCCGATAGCTTTCGTAATAAAGGTCTGTGTATCCCAACGAGACATAAACGCTAAAAATTTCTCTGCACTAGTGATATTTTTACTGCGATTAGGAATAACAAAAACATCTAATGGAATATCTTCGTAAACAGGCATTTCCGGATCAATTGTTGGAAAAGACCTAAATGCTATTCGGTCAAAGTAGTTAGGCGGAGTATCAACATCAAGAAAGTTTGCCACTAATGAAGAAGCAGCCATTTGCCTAAATATGGGTGGGAATAATCTGCGCCAATCGATATGCTCATGCTCTGAAACAAAACACTCTGAATCAATCAATTGTTTCCAATGATTGAAAACGTTTACAACTCTTTCATCAGTGAACGGATGCAGCCCCCGCAGTAACTGTTTGTGAAATGCGAGCCCGTTCAAACGGAGATTGATATAGTCAAACCATGCTGCTGGTAACCAAGGGTCAGCACTTCCAATCATGATAGGAACAATATTTTCTTGCCGAGCTTTAACACACAGATTGAGTAAATCAGCCCAATTCTGCGGTGGCGCAAGACCGAGTTGAGCTAAGATAGGTTTGCTGTACAACATCCCCCATGCATAATATGTGAACGGGAGTGCATAAGCTTTTTGTTTGAATGAAACGGCAGTTTTGATGGCTTCAGGAAAAGCTTCATCAAGAGCTTCCTCGCGCCACAAGTCGTCAATTGGATGGATCAATTCTCTGCCAACAACTGAGTTAAGCCTCTCCCCTGCTTGCCAATACAACACATCCATTTCGCCAGTAGCGAGCCACTGATTAACCGATTCTTTGTATTGCTCATCTAACAAGCCGTGAAAAGATAACGAAATATCAGGATGCACTTGATTGAATCGCTGTGTCAGCTCTTTATAAATCCCTCGATGACCACGTGTACTATAGAGCACAGCTATATTTAAATGTGAACTTGTTGATACCGAACTTTCAGGTTTTTGCTCTACAGCAGTTTCAACGTTCGCTGCGTTTGCGCAAAAGCCACAAAAAACCATTGTTAGCGCAATCAACAATGTAGGGACGGATTGAGTGTATGAACCGTTTAACAACTTAAACCTAACGCTTTATAAAAATTGACTTCTTAAATTGCAGTATGGCATAGCGAAATGTAGTTAGATAGTGATGAACGTATATCTCAACTCGATTACCCACTATTGACTTAAACTTAATCGAGATTATTATATTTTATCATATTTATATTCTTTAATTTTTGGGGGAGAAAGTCTTTATGGCCCAGTACCTACTATCGATTGACCAGGGTACTACGAGTTCTCGAGCAATTATATTTAATACAAAAGGCGAGATCGTAGACAGTGCTCAACAAGAGTTTGAACAGCATTACCCGAAGAACGGTTGGGTGGAGCACAAGCCTGAAGATATCCTCAATACGGTATTAGATACTGCAAAAGATGTTATTGCTCAAAGTGGGATTGGCGCAGACCAAATTGCCAGTATTGGTATATGTAACCAACGCGAAACCACATTGATATGGAATAAAGAGACTGGCGAACCGATTTACAATGCGATTGTTTGGCAAGATAGAAGAACGTCTGATTATTGTAGTGAGCTGGTCGCAGAGGGATATAGCGAGACTATTACTGATAAAACAGGATTGCTTATCGATCCTTATTTTTCTGCAACCAAAATTAAATGGATACTTGATAATGTAGAAGGTGCTCGTGCGCAAGCAGAGGCAGGTAAACTCGCCTTTGGTACTGTTGATACCTACCTTTTGTGGCAGCTAACAGAAGGCAAATCACATTACACTGACGCTACTAACGCCTCACGCACCATGATTTACAACATCCATGATGGTTGTTGGGATGAGGAGTTACTCGCATTGATGAACATTCCTGCCTCGGTGCTTCCTGAAGTTTGTGACAGTGCATTCGATTTCGGAACGACCACTTTACTCGGCGGCGAAATAACCATTCAGGGTATCGCGGGCGATCAACAAGCCGCATTATTTGGCCAAACTTGCTTTACGCCAGGCACAGCGAAGAGTACTTATGGTACTGGCTGCTTTTTAATGGCCAATACTGGCGAAAACGCGCTTAAATCAAAAAACCGTTTGTTAACGACCATCGGCTATCAACTCAATGGTAAAGTCCACTACGCGCTTGAAGGCAGTATATTTGTTGCCGGTGCGACCATCCAATGGCTGCGCGATGGTGTGAATATGGTGAACTCTGCTAAAGAAACTGAAGTTATCGCCAAAGCAACTAGAGTCGACTCAGGCGTATATTTTGTGCCTGCATTTACAGGACTTGGTGCTCCCTACTGGGATCCGGAGGTGCGTGGCGCAATATTTGGTTTAACACGTGCGACAGGCATCAACGAGATTATTTCTGCTGGTCTTCAGTCTGTGTGTTATCAAACCGATGACCTAGCGACAGCAATTGCTAAAGACGGTATTGACATCAAGCAAATGCGCGTTGATGGCGGTATGGCGGCAAACAACTGGTTTATTCAATTTTTGGCAGACATTCTTGATGTTGAAATCGACCGACCTAAAACTATTGAAACCTCTGCACTTGGCGCTGCTTATTTGGCAGGTTTACAAGCGGGCATTTACGATTCACTGGATCATATAGCTTCACTTTGGCAAGCAGATACCTCATTAACGCCTCAAATGTCTAACGAGCAAAGAGACTCTTTACTCGCAGGCTGGCAAGATGCGGTAAAACGCGTATTAATGAAATAGCAGTTCCATACCAAACGATTGAGTAGTCGCACATTTCTTGTCGCGGCTACTTGTAAACCTCCTTCCTAAACTTCTACTTTTAGCCCAGCTAGCACCTACGCTAGTTCCGTTCCTATCGCATATTCGTCACAGTTGAATAATAAAATAACTTGCGGCGCCCACAAAGCAATAGTAGTATTTATATTATAAATAGTTTTAATAGATTATGGCGTTAATGGGCTTGTTACGTGAACATTAATCAGCAATGTCTAAAAGAAAAGTAAAAGGTAGCTAACGTGAAAGTTCTAGTGACAGGTGGTATGGGCTATATAGGTAGCCATACATGTATTGCACTACACAAAGCAGGTATTACACCTGTCATATACGACAATCTTTCTAACGCAAGTGTGAAAGTTTTCGATCAACTTTTTACCATTACGGGTGAGCGCTTTGACTATGTCATCGGCGATATTGGCGATGAAGCTATGCTAACGAAAGTACTCAAAGAGCATAAGATCGAAGCTGTTTTCCACTTCGCAGCTTTAAAAGCGGTAGGAGAGTCAACTGAGCAACCAGTTAATTACTATCAAAATAATGTTGCTAAAACCCTGACGATGCTCAAAGTCATGAGTAAATTAGATATTAAAAAAATTATCTTCAGCTCTTCAGCAACTGTATATGGCGAGCCTCAGTATTTGCCTATCGATGAAAAACATCCTATTTCCTCAACTAACCCTTACGGTTGGAGCAAAGTGATGGTCGAACAGATCCTTAAAGATCTCGCTCAGAGTGACGAGCAGTGGCTCACGATTGCTTTGCGCTACTTTAATCCAGTTGGGGCGCACGAGAGTGGTCTAATTGGTGAATCGCCAAAAGGAATTCCTAACAACCTGATGCCGTTTATCGCACAAACTGCAGTTGGCAGAAGAGATTGCGTGAGTGTTTTTGGTGATGACTATGATACACCTGACGGTACTGGTGTTAGAGACTATATTCATATCACAGATTTGGCCGCGGGCCATGTCGATGCGTTCTTGCACCACCAGAAAGGTGCTGGGCAAACAGGCACTGACACTGGCAATCACGCCTATAACTTAGGAACAGGACAAGGCTACTCTGTACTTGAGATGATCAAAGCCTTTGCCGACGCATCACAAAAAGAGATTCCATACACCTTAGCACCACGCAGAAGTGGTGATATTGCATGTAATTACGCTGACGCAAGCCTAGCGGAGACAAATTTAGGCTGGCGAGCAACAAAGACAATTGAAGATATGGCTGCGGATACGTGGCGCTGGCAAACTACTTATCCAAATGGCTTGGAGTAACCATGAGTCAGTTCGAATTTACACATAGAAGAAAAAACCCACTTACTGGCGATTGGGTATTAGTGTCGCCACATAGAAATAACCGTCCTTGGTTGGGGGCAACTGAAGTAGAGAACAGCCAAAAATTACCCAGCTATCAGCACGACTGTCCGTTGTGTCCAGGTAATGCGCGTGCTAACGACAGCCACAACCCTGATTACACAGATACCTTTGTCTTTGTAAATGACTTCGGCGCGTTAACACAAACTACGGGTGATGTAGCGACAAATGATGATGAGTTATTTACTGTTGAAGCTGCAACAGGTGAATGCAGGGTTGTTTGCTTCTCACCAGACCACAGTAAAACTATGCCAGAGCTTACGGTTGAAGAGTTGACCACGGTTGTTAACACTTGGAAAGGCAACTACAACGATCTTGCGACAAAATACAGCAACATCCATATCTTCGAAAACAAAGGCGAGATTATGGGCTGCTCACAGCCGCACCCGCATGGTCAGATCTGGGCACATCAACATATGTCGAGTGAAGTAGCTAAAGCAGATGCAAATCAAAAGGCATACTTTGATAAGCATCAGAAAACCTTACTTGGCAATTATATCGATAAAGAGTTAGTGTCTGACGAGCGTGTCATCTGCGAAAATGGACACTGGGTGGCCCTTGTACCTTTCTGGGCAGCTTGGCCATTTGAGACTATTGTCATTGCAAAAGATGATGTTCGCCAATTTGGCACCATCAACGACGTTCAAGCGAAAAGTCTAGCTGCTCTACTTAAAGAGCTAGCGACACGTTACGATAACGTATTTAACTGTAGCTTCCCTTATTCAATGGGATGGCACAGTGCACCAACGACATTAGAAAACGACAGCCACTGGCGCTTACACGCTCATTTCTACCCGCCATTGTTACGCTCAGCGACAGTGAAAAAGCACATGGTTGGTTATGAAATGATGGCAGAGAGTCAACGAGATTTAAGTGCAGAAACTGCTGCTGACATTCTAAAGAGAGCCAGCACTGTACATTACAAACAACAATCAGAAAAGCAGGGTTAATTGCAAGGATTTATCAATGGAAACGACTCAATTAACATCACAATTTTTTGACCTATTCGGCCATAAAGCTAGCGGTGTATCAACTGCCCCAGGACGCGTTAACCTCATCGGTGAATTTACCGATTACAACTTAGGTTATGTGCTGCCTTGTGCTCTGAATTTTTCAACGCAAGTAGCCTTCAATACTCGCGCTGATAACCAAATCGAAGTCTACTCGTTAAACTATCCAGGCGAAAAAGACACCTTTTCGGTTGATGGTGAGATTGTCCAAGGAGAATCTCAATGGGGCAACTACATTCGTGCCGTTGTTTACGTGTTAAAGAAGCGTGGCTATCAACTAGGTGGTGCAGAACTACTCATTACCAGTGACGTGCCGCAAGGGGCCGGCTTATCTTCTTCTGCTGCATTAGAAGTATCAATTGCAGGTGCACTAAACAAAGCCTTTAACCTTGGTATTTCGACAAAAGACATCGCACTCATTGGCCAACAAGCTGAAAATGAATTCATGCATTGCCAATGCGGCATTATGGATCAATTGATTTCTGCTCAAGGTGAGCAAGGGCACGCACTAAAAATTGATTGTGACGACCTTGCAACTGAATCTGTAGCTATTCCTGATGATTTATCATTAGTCATCGTTAACTCAAATTATCCTCGTAAGCTGGTTGAGAGTGAATACAACCAACGTAGATTGGACTGTGAAGGCGCAGCCGAGAAAATGCTGGTACCAACGCTAAGAAATGCAAACTTGGCGCTACTCGAGCAAACAAAAAATCAACTCACAGATAATGAATACAAACGCGCTTTTCACGTTCTGAGTGAAAATCAACGGGTATTGGATACCGTCGACGCACTTAGTAATAACGATATGCCTGCACTACGAGATTTACTTGCAGCATCGCATAACTCACTACGTGATAATTTCGAAGTGACTGTGCCCGCAACCGATGGTTTAGTTGAGATTATTAGCAAAGCACTGGACGGTAAAGGTGCAGTTAGAATGACTGGTGGAGGTTTCGGTGGCGCCGTTATTTGTCTATGTCGCGCATCTGAGATTGATGCAGTCAAGGCCGCTGTTGACGCAGAATACCAGCCTAAATTTGGCTTAACCGCAGATATTTTTGTTTGCCAAGCCGGTGCTGGTTTACTGGTGGAAGAAGTCAGCTAAGCGTTTTACCCACTGTGCATAGGCATGCGCAGTATTGCACTTTTTAACATATACAGTTTTGTGTATTCGGTGGTTTTACCTTACCTCGGTGTCTACCGTATTCACCGGGAGTTAATACCCCTCGTAATTAACTCCCTTTTTCTTCCTCTTCTCTTTGTAAACTCTTAACTTCGCAATACTTTAGCTTAGTAACACTTTAACTTAGCGATAATTTGCTGATCTTTACTTCGTTATCCTGCGTTGTTGCATTGGTGCCAGTCGTTTTGTTTGCAGCTGCAACTATGTCGTCAACTGATGGCAGCACATTATAAGCGGCAGTTCCCAACGGAATAAAACTGTCACATGCGGTAACACGACTCACGTTCGACGTATTAGCCTGTTCACAAATTAATGTGACCAAGGCTTCGCTGATCGAACCGGTTTCACGGCATTCATCGACAATAAGTACATGCCCACAAGCATCAACCTGTGCCACTATACCTTGCTCATCTAATGGTGCTAAAAAGCGCAAATCAACGACACGGCAATCAATACCTTGCGTCTCTAGTAACGCTTTTGCCTTCATGGACAAGTAACATCCGTTGCCATAAGTTAAAATACACACTTGCTCGCCATCACCATGCACTTTAACAGACATATCAATTGTATGCTCAGATAGGGTCTGATGCTGATATGGATGAGTCCACAAGCCATCCCCTTCGCGATGTAAGTCCTTGGTCATGTATAACGCTATGGGCTCGAGAAAAACCACCACACGCTGTTGCTCTTGCGCGAGTTTTATACAGCTTCTCATTAACTCGACGCCGTCTTCCCCGTTTGATGGACAAGCTAAGATTAGGCCAGGAATATCTCTAAACACCGCAAACGAATTATCATTGTGGAAATGTCCACCAAAGCCTTTCTGATAAGCAAGACCAGCAATGCGAATCACCATAGGATTGGTAAATTGCTGATTAGAGAAAAACGACAGGGTTGCCGCTTCACCGCGAATTTGATCTTCGGCATTGTGCACATAAGCAAGGAATTGAATCTCAGGAACAGGGAGAAAACCGTTGTGAGCCAAGCCTATTGCCCCACCCAGTACTGATTGCTCATCTAACAAGGTGTTCATCACGCGGTTAGTACCAAAACGCTGGCATAGTTGAGCCGTGACATTGTAGACACCACCTTTTTTAGCAATATCTTCACCAAGCATGACCATGTTATCTTGCTCTGCCATTGCATCAAGCAAAGTCCAGTTAATTAGTTTTGCCAAATGTTGAGGCTTAGCCAAATTATGTTTTTCGTGAGCGAACAATGCTGCTCTTTCATCGTTTGAAACTTGGCTATAAAGCGACGACAACTTGGCTTCATCTAACGCTCTAGGAACTAAACTTGCCATCACTTGTTCTGCAGTTTCAAGCTTGGGCTTACTCACTGCATCAGGCACTGCTGCTGCAACATCGGCTTCAATTGATAGGTATTTTTCAACCAATTCAGCAGGTGTAAATATCTCATGTTTGCGCAGCAGCTTAGCCGTATGAAGCAATGGGTCTTGACGCTCTATTTGCTCTATCGTCTCAATATCACGATAGACGAATTCGCTGTCTGAACCTGCGTGGCCTAACAATCTGATCATTCTAATGTGCAGGAAAACAGGTTTTTGTTGCTCTCTGGCAATCTTCGCAGCTAATAGCGATTTTTCATAAGTATCGATGAGGTTTAAACCATCGCAAAAGAGATAATGTAAACCTGCGCGATGTTTAAAATTCGCCGCTATCCATCCATCCGGCGTTTTAGTAGAAATCCCAATACCATTGTCTTCACAAATAAATACGATAGGCATAGGAATGGATTGATAAGCACACCACGCAGCGCTATTAATTGCCCCCTGTGCTGTCGAATGGTTTGCTGATGCATCACCAAAATTACACACTACGACACTGTCGTCAGCTAGAGCTGTTTGAAACGAGTTACCTGAAGGGGTGCAGCGCTCATCCTTTAAACGTTTGCCTAAGCCAATACTAAAAGCCGTCCCCATCGCTTTTGGCAGGTGGGAGGCTATAGTGCTAGTTTGCGGAGGTATCATTAAGGTTTTTGAACCGAGCACTTTGTGTCGACCACCGGAAGTGGGATCATCACTGGATGCGGCAAAAGATAACAGCATATCTTCAAGTGGCGTCTGTCCCTCTATTGCTTTGCTGCGTTGAATACAAAAGGCACCGCTGCGATAGTGAAGAAATGCCATGTCATCGGCTCTAAAAGCTTTGGCAACCGCAGCATTCCCTTCATGCCCTGCACTACCAATAGTGTAAAAGCTTTGACCTTGCTTTTGCATGATACGTGACTGCAAATCCAAGTGTCGGCTCAACAGCTGGCTTTCAAAGAGTTCAATAAGGTTGTTACGTGATAGTCCGAGAAGGTCAGGAGAGCTGGTTGGCGTAAGTTCAGGTAAATCTTCAGCCTCTACCCAGCGAATAAAATTATCCCTGACAAGTTTGTTCCTGTCCGTCATCATTGCTCTCCCCAATTGGCTTTAGCGACGCTCTGTAGTTGTTGGCAAGTTTTATAGGTGTTCTATAACTACTTATTAAGCTTATGCATAAGCTACTCACCCAACCTATTCCCCAAAATGACTCACGCGAAATAGTTATTTTTATTTGCGTTACACGTGATCTCAAATGGCGTGTGCGTTCTGTTGTTAATATTGTTACTTCTTCTTGATTCCTAACGACTTCTATTTTCTACTGTTAGTTTTATGTGGCTGCTGCTTGGCACTTATTTAGTGCTTGTATTGCATTATTCAAGCACTTGCCCAAGTCTAAAACTACCGACAAATGCTCGACACTTAGCGTTAGAAAAACGCCTGGATACCAGTTTGCGCACGACCTAAAATTAAGGCGTGTACGTCATGTGTGCCTTCGTAGGTATTGACAGCTTCTAAATTCATTACGTGTCGAATAACGTGATATTCGTCAGCGATACCGTTACCGCCATGCATGTCACGAGCTGTACGAGCAATATCAAGAGCTTTCCCACAAGAATTGCGCTTAATCAATGAAATCGATTCAACAGGCAATGCACCTTCGTCCATCATGCGGCCAGCTTGCAAGCAAGCAAACAGTCCAGTCGTGATTTCTGTTTGCATATCTGCAAGTTTCTTTTGAACAAGCTGCGTCGCTGCTAATGGTCTACCAAACTGTTCTCTATCAAGGGTGTATTGTCTCGCTGCATGCCAACAAAACTCAGCAGCTCCAAGCGCGCCCCAAGCAATGCCATATCGGGCTTTGTTTAAGCAGCCAAATGGTCCTGAAAGCCCTTTCGCATTTGGCAGCATGTTCTCGCTTGGCACAAATACATTGTCCATCACAATCTCACCTGTAATTGATGCACGCAGCGAGAACTTACCTTCGATTTTTGGCGCAGAAAGTCCAGCCATACCTTTTTCTAAAATGAAGCCACGAATAACACCGTCAAGTTTCGCCCAAACAACGAACACATCAGCGATCGGCGAGTTGGTGATCCACATTTTCGCCCCTGTTAATTGGTAACCGCCGTCAACAGCCACTGCGCGTGTAGACATACTCGCAGGATCAGAGCCTGAGTCAGGTTCTGTTAAACCAAAACAACCGATAAGCTCACCCGTCGCTAACTTAGGCAGATACTTCATTCGCTGCTCTTCTGAGCCATAAGCGTGAATTGGATGCATCACGAGTGAAGATTGCACACTCATTGCACTGCGATAACCGCTATCAACGCGTTCAACTTCGCGAGCAATTAAGCCATAAGCAACATGATTAACTTCTGCGCAACCGTACTTTTCAGGCAAAGTACAACCGAGCAAGCCAAGCTCTCCCAATTCGCGCATAATCTCTACATCAAATTGTTCATTGCGATTGGCATTAAGCACGCGTGTCATCAGACGCTCTTGGCAATATTGATGAGTGTTGTCCCGAATAAGGCGTTCTTCTTCAGACAGCAAGCTGTCGAGATTTAATGGATCTTGCCAGTTAAATGCTGGGGCTGATTTAGCAGTCATAGTGAATCTTCGTCAGTTAGGTACGTATCAAACCATGCTAATCTAGCCCTAACTAAAGTTAAAATATATTTTTTCTAGATTTGATATAGTTATTACCTATACCTTGAGAAAGGCGAAATAATGGACTTAAAAGCACTTAACTATTTTATTGCAGTTTATGAGAATGAGAGTTTTAGCGGTGCCGCTAAGCACTGTTTTATCGCGCAACCATCAATCTCCTCTGCAATTGCACAGTTAGAACAAGAGTTGAATGTAGCGCTCTTCATCCGTCATGCAAGAGGCGTAAAACCAACTCTCGACAGTGAGAAACTGTATCCATTAGCTAAACAGCTTGTAGGCCAAGCAAATGCCATTAGTGCGAGCTTTAAGCAAAACACTGATAAGCCAGAATTCCATTTAGGTGTTACAAAAGGACTTGGCGTAAAACGAATGAGTGCTCTACTTAAAGAATTTACCAATGCTGAGCCAGATATAGCATTAACCCTTGTTTCTCCAGAAGAAGCCTGTGATGCGCGCATTATTACCAAAGAAGAACTACAGCCCGACGAGCACTTTCATCCTATATGGCAGGAAGACTATTTGCTGGCAATCCCTGAAAGCCACCCGTTATCACTAGAAAAGCACATATCACTTAGCAAGCTTGAGCAGTTACCAATGATTAAGCGCTCACCCTGCCAAGCATGGCAAAAACTAGAAGAAGCGCTGACATTAAAAGGTATGTCACTCGATATTCGCGCACAAATTCAAACTATTGATTACGCATTAGGGCTCGTTAGTGCTGGCGTGGGTTGTGCACTATTGCCCGCTTATCAGGAAGTGCTTGAACACAAAGATATTCGCTTTAAAAGTATTACAGAATTACAGCTGAATCGTGAAATAGTGCTTGCATACAGGACAAGTTCTCCTGTTATAGGTACCTTAAAAATTATCACTACTCCCATTTAACCTCAACACAAAATAAAAATAATCCATATTATTCAACACCTTAAAAAGAATATAAAATTGTTATAAATTTGTGATAAATTCGTGAGAGCTTCGCAATAACTGTTGCCAATACTTTTTAGTGTTTATGTTACCGCTAATAGAGAGAACAGTTATGAAAACAAAATTATTTGCCAGTATCGCCTTAAT
>JAKVCY010000198.1 GCA_022448425.1 Thalassotalea sp.
GATTTTACTGATACTCTGGTGAAACTGACCCGACTGCATCGCCACATACGCCAGCAGGTTATTGCCCATCTGCCCTTGATTCACGTTGTCGGGTAGTGTGGCTTTTACCGTTTTACTGCACTGACAACACTGGCCCTGATGTAACTGATGTTCAACCACAGAGAAGGCCTGTGAAGGGATATTAAAAACCTGATGGCGTCTATACGGTGAATCACTGATTGAAATGACACCGCCACAGGCACAGGTATCGTCGGGATAATAGGTGCGCGTCTCAGCAACGGTATCGGCCAGCATCCGCTTACTACCTTTATGGCCGGATTGTGCACCGCGCTTACGGCCTGTCGGCTTTTTAGCTGGCGCAGAAGAGGACGCCCCCGGCCCATTAGACGATGGCGGGCGCGATGAATTACGACTGTTTTGATTCAGTCGGTCTTCGAGATCATTTAGCCTGTCCCAGAGTGTACTAATGTGCTCATTGGCATCATCGAGATTAGTAGCGACGGGTGGCTTTGTGGGCTGTTTTTTACGTGGCATGAAACCACTCTGACAGACTGGCGGGATCAATCAATAGGATCCCCACGATCATTGAAAATAAATATTACTAACTGTCAATAGGGCCCTGGAGAACGGTTACCCTGTGCGGAGCCGCATGCAGGGTGTTGTGGGGCTGGAGACTAGATACCTCCGGCTACCCGATTATGTGCAATTTTCATTCTGAGGAACTTTGCTAACGTTTGATAACGATATGCTAAGGCCTGTTTAGCTCCACTGTGCTTACATGCACAAAAGTAGCTATTTTAAAATAATTTGTTATTATAGCTACTTAAAGGAGACCACTATGAACAATAAAGCTATTGCTCACAATCTTAAGAGATTGCGCTCTAATGCGCGATACAATCAGTCAGATCTAGCTGAAAAAGCTGGGATGTCTCTCAGTGGTTACCAAAAGCTAGAGCGAGGAAAGGCGACTCCTAGAGCTGACTCCATACGAGCCCTAGCCATCGCACTTCGAGTGCCAATTCAAGAAATCTTGGCAGAAGTTAAGCCTCTAAAGCATATTCGATTTAGATCACTCAAGAGACTGAAAACTAGAGAGCAGATCATCTCCGATGTGGTTACTTGGTTATATGACTTTAGTTCTCTCGAAGAGCTAACTGAGGATAAACAGGTAGCAGACTTGCACGAATTTTATGCTTATAAAGAAGGTAGTTCGTATAGTATTCCTGACCTTGCAAGCTATTGTAGGGATAAGTTTGGACTAGGTCCCAAAGAGCCGGTTTTAGACATCTGCGGGCTACTTGAGGCAAGAGGGATCAAAGTCCGCTCAATTGAAGTGGAAACCGACTCATTTTTAGGTTTATCAGTTAGCGAGCAAGAAGAAGGTGGGCCAGCTGTAATAGTTAATACTTGGAAAAGGCTGCCGGTGGAAACTTGGATATTTAGTGCCGCCCATGAACTCGGTCACCTTCTAATGCACCTCAATGCATATGACATCGACCAAACTACCGAAATTGATGAGCAAGAATCTGAAGCCGATCAATTTGCTTCACACTTTCTTATGCCACAAGAAGCTTTCGAAAGAGAATGGAATGAAGCTGCAGGTTTAAGCTTTGTCGATCGAGTATTGAAAGTTAAAAAGGTTTTTAAAGTCAGTTGGAGAACTGTTCTATATCGGTACGCTGAAAATATGCCGTCCGAAAAGAGAAATAAGCTTTGGATGAACTTCAATGTCGAGTTTAAGACTCGCTATGGGAAATCTCTTCAGAAACATACTGAACCAGTAGGCATTGAAAGCGATAGTTATAGAATTAACCATAGGTATACCACTGCAAGCGAGCCCTTCAACCTTGATGTATTTGATTTTAGAGAAGATCGCTTACCATTCCTTGTTAGAAAAGCAGTCGAGAATGGCAATATTTCACTATCTCGCGGAGCAGAAATATTAAGGTTGCAAAACAAAGAAATGCGTCAGTTGGCGTCTTCATGGGTTGGTTGATTCGGGATTAAGAGATGCCAGTAATAACAGATGCAAACGTCCTTATTGACTATGCCGACGCTGATATAACTATGCTGGCATTGTATTCAGAAAAAATTGAAAGGGTTGTTATACCTTCAGTCATACTGGATGAGGTTAATCAGCTTACGCATGATGATTGTTTACAATATGGTTTTGAAGTAGTTGATGAGGAAATTGAGCTTCTATCAGAAGCTTCAAATGCTCAACATGGCCCATTATCTTTTCAAGACAAAGTTTGCTTGTATCTCGCCAAAAGTATTGGCGGCATTACATGTATAACTAACGAAAAAGCATTACTGAAATTTTGCGATGAAGACAATATACCAACAAAGCGAGGATTGAAGTTATTACTTGAACTGGCTGAGCTTAACCATATTTCCAAAGACGAAGCTATCGGTGTGGTTTATTCTATACACGAGTGCAATCCTCTCCATATACACCAAGGGGTTATAGATGAGTTTATTCGCCTGCTTGATGAATACAATACGTGATCGCTGTTAGCATTGCTGTAGTGGCATAGTGAATTTGGCCACCTGATTAGAGCTGCTATGATAGCAGCATAACAAAATTAGGTGACAACATGGCAAAGAAGAAAGGCCCGAATTTCAGCCCTGAATTCAGACTTGAAACTGCACAACTGGTTCACGACCAGGGGTATACGAATAAGGAAGCGGCTGACGCGATGGGCGTTGGTTACTCAACATTGAGCAAGTGGGTGCGGCAGCTACGTGAAGAACGGGAAGGCAAATGGCCAAAGCAGGCCACGCCAATGACGCCGGAGCAACGAGAATTCCGCGAGCTGAAGAAACAAGTTTAACGCCTTGAATTAGAAAATGAAATTTTAAAAAAGGCTTCTGCTGCTGCGCAGCGCCTTATGCTGATGTCGGACTCCATAAAACACTCTCGTTAATCGAGAAACTGAGTCAGAGCAATAAGCACAGATATTCGGTCAATCATCTGTGTGCGGTACTGGATGTCCACCGCAGCACATTTAAATACTGGCAACAGCGCGATAAGCGGCCATCGCCGGAAGCCTGCGTGGTGGCTCTGCCCGAGCGAGAACCATATCAGACATCATTACGAACGATGAGTCTCATGACATTACTCTGAGCCGTTACCGTGCTGGAAAGTTGACGAAAGCGCTCAGCTTGTTCAGTTGTCAGTTGTCGAAACATGCGTAACGGAAAGCAACTCAGGAACACGTTGCTATCCCGAACTTACTCGACAGGCAGTTCGCCGTTACAGCACCAAATCAGGTCTGGTGCGGCGATGTGAGCTTTATCCGGACAGGCAATCGCTGGGCTTATCTGGCTGTGGTAATCGATCTGTTCGCCCGCAAGCCAATAGGCTGGGCAATGAGCCATTCACCGGACAGTAACTTGACTTGGCAGGCGCTGACAATGGCATTCGAATATCGGGGACAACCAGAAAAGTGAGTGTGCCACGGAAACAGAAACGTGCGCATGGTAGCACTGATTATTTGGAAAAGGTGTTAGCGGCGGGTTTGGTAGCGTTGAACGATATTTGATCGTTCATGCTCTCACCGTGCACTTTCAACTGTACTTTCAACTGTACTAGCTCAGAATTGATGCTTACTCGTTTTTTTAGGCGCCGCTGTAAGATTAGATTTGAGCTAGATTCTTCTCAGCCAAGCCCGTTTCCCATCGATTAATGTTTCCAGTGGTGTTCTGCTACAGCACAT
>JAKVCY010000199.1 GCA_022448425.1 Thalassotalea sp.
AAGCAAAAGCGATGTCATTATGGGATAGAGCAATGCTCTCAAAACGTTTCATCATTGAAACTATAAACGACCAATTGAAGAACATCTCATTCATTGAACACTCAAGACATCGCAGTATGAATGGTTTTACGCTTAATTTAACTGATGTGCATATTGGATAGATGATTATTCATCTATCCAAATTAAGCCCATATCACAGGGTTTCTTCCAATTTACTTCAAAGTCTTTTTGAATTGACAAGATGTAATCATCCCAAATTGCCAATCCTTTTTTGAAATAATTCATGGTTTCTTCATCTTCTTCATATGAATAAAGCATTGTTACTAGTGGGCAATGTACATACAGCAGTGACCCCTTTAACATGTGGAAGAAGTGACTTAGGGCAGTACCTTTAAGTGAATATACATAGCGAGACTGACGACTCAGTATATCTAACGCTTCGTCACGAGTGTTGGCTTCTCGGCTAGATATGTCCAACATATGCTGGCAAATTTCAGCAAACTTGTCTACATGAACATAGCTATCTATATCTTCTACTTCTGGTGCAGCGAACTGAGTAGTCTTAATTGATTCAACTAACTCTAGCTTATTGCCCTGATACTTATCCACAAACATATCTTGCTCTCGAAGCGGTATAGCACCTTCAATATAAGCTCCATCACCAACATTATAAAAAGTGATATCACGGTACTTTTGTACTAGCTTGTCTAGTTGAGTTTTAGAAACACTCAAAATATCAGTACTCCTTACATCTCCGCCAAAATTGCCTTTTAAAATTCGGTTAGTATTTTTATAAGGATTTAGTTCTTCATGACCTGGTTTATGATAAAAACTGTGTTTTGAATGATGTAAACCATTATCTGCATAGCCGTT
Organism: Thalassotalea sp.; assembly: GCA_022448425.1. Lineage (GTDB taxonomy): Bacteria > Pseudomonadota > Gammaproteobacteria > Enterobacterales > Alteromonadaceae > Thalassotalea_F. The sequence continues at coordinate 874 of JAKVCY010000199.1, forward strand.
ATCAATACCAATAAAGTAGACTTCATTAAAACCCAGTGAGGCTGCAAACGCAGCTCCAGTATTTGATACTAATGGATTAGTATAAGGGATAGATGTATAGAAGTTTCCCTTTTGACTATAAGTTGCTATCCCCAATAAATCGGAACCTGCCTCGCTCGCCTTTACAGCCAAGCCACTCCACTTGTACATGTCAACGATATCGGGGTATAGCATGTTCAACGACAATAAATTTAATTCTTTATAAGTTTCAACAGGTAAAACTTTTCGAAGCACTTCGTATTGTGAAAGCGGTCTTTCTACGATTACATGAAAATCTGGTGTTATGCCATTTTTAAGTAAAGACCCTAAAGCCGTGCCGCACGCAAAAATAACTAGGTCATCTGAATGTTGTTTCAGAAACTCAATAGAGTGATCTAAAGAAGGACCATTGCCAATAACGACAGCGGGTATTGAGGCTGTGTCTATATGTTGCACGTTTCGATCATATAAGAACGTATTTTTTTCGAGTAAACGAAGTTGGTGCGCCATCCCAGTTAACGCATCATTGTAGAAACCAAAACCGACTTGAAACTCAAAGTACTTTGTTTTAAATGACTCTATTAATGAGTTTAATTCTTCTGTCGGATAGTGCTGATAACAAAACGCTCGCGTCAATGAAAAAGCCCCTACTTTTTCAGAAAAATTAGAGATATCACTAAAGAAGTCTTGGTAGCTAACCCCAATACTAAGAAATAAATTGGCCCCTTGCTCGTCCAGAGTTTCAATTAATTCTGCCCAATCGATACAGAATAGGCTTCCAAAAAACAATTCTATTTCCGGCTCGATAATAAAAACGTACTTGAACTTGCTCCGCCCCAATAGCTCTGGAATATGATAACCAAGCCCCACGCCGAAATTCATTAGTGTTGGAAAAGACTCAGGTAACTGTTGAATAACGCTATAGTCATTACTCTGAAATTCATTAACAAGCGAAGCTACTTTGTTCATATACTGGATATGAATGCGCTCGTCATTTTCAGAAATAGATCCATAATTGGTATACGTTAAAAATGGATTCTCTATATTTCTTTCAACTTGCTCCTTAGCTTGCTGAACAGGGTCATCACCATATAAAGCGACCTCTCCTCCATTAGGAAATATATTGGCTGCCCCAGACTTAGTAACATGGAGACAAAAATCCGGGGATGCTTGATATGTCACCATTGCATCTGCAACATCTGGGTAGTATTTATTCAGCGCTTCTATGTTCCGTTGAAATCTTGAATTGGCAATTTCTGCGAATACCGCTTCTCGCTCTTTGAGTTCTTCAAGCTCGCCGATCTGTTCTTCTAGTAATTCTATTTGTTGTTCTATTGAAGTCACTTAACACCTTCAGATTAATGCAAATGCACAATACAGCTAATGTAACAGGCTTAATGTTACTGTGAAATAAACTTATTTTCTGGCGTTACCAATGTAGGCATTAACACCACTTCTCCCCTTGGTAAGTTTGCTAAGGTTATGTTGGGTTTCTTTCTTTTCATTGGAAAGAGATGGGAGGTTATCGGTTAAAAACTTGTCAATTTCAATTAACAAGTTAATTTCAGAGTCTGACAACACCGAATTTTTAAATTTAAAAATTTGGCGTAACTTTTTATCTAATACTTCAAAGCTATCCTTAGCTTCGTCGTACTTTTCTTGCTCAATATAGTTCTTAAATTCACTATATTTTTCGTGTAGCTCATTAATCATAGCTACTATACGGCGTTAGCTACACTATGCTTGCGTTGAGTTTCAGCTTCTTGTCTAGCCTCCATAGGAATGCTATCCCATGCCTCTTTGATAGGTCTAAATAGGGAGATAACTTCATCCAATGCAGTGGTATCTTTCTCTATGCTGGCATCAGCTAAGCGCTCAAGCATGTATTGGTAGAGTGAAAACAAGTTCTCACTTACTTCTCCGCCAGCCTCAAAATCCAAACTCGTGCGCAATGCGTCTATAATATTGCTTGCTTTCGAGACTGACTTTCCTTTCAGTTCAAAGTCTCGTCGCTCAATAGCACCTTTGGCTAACGACAAACTGTCAATAACACCGGCCATTAGCATTTGTGTAATCACATATGGTTCAGCCGCTGCGACTTGAGCTTTATTTGCCTCTGTTTGATATTGCTTTAACTTCAAATTAGCCATAATTTCTCTCACTCTTTATATTAACTTGAGCCACTAGTAAAGCCAGGCAGACTTGCTAACTGCGATTGCAAATAACTACTAGAGCTTTGCATTTGCGCAATTAGCACATCAAGTGCAGAATATTTCTCTCTGAGAGTAATTTCTAACTGCTCCATTCGATATTGATGATTAGCTACATCTTTTTCTAGCTTACGAAGGTCAGCATTTATATCGTCTTGCCTAAACTGTAATGCGCCGTCAGCTTCTAAGTAGTTGTCTAAGAACCCTTCAAACTGACTTGCTATACCGTCAGCACCAGCAAATAACACGCCAACATCATCATAATTCTCAGTAAGAGCATCCGTTAAGCTTCGTACCAATGAATCTTTTTCAAGTGTACCGTCTTTGCTTAATCCCAAACCAATGTCATAAATTGTTTCGTAACCGCCAGCACCTGAGATAGAAGAAGATAGCGTCCTAACAAGGCCTGATGACAAACTTCTCATCGTTGAGTCACCATTTAGCGCCGCACCTGCTTCAGTATGATAATCAATAGTGCCTACTACATTATTAAAAGCAGAAATAAATTCGTTCACTAAAGTTTCAACACTTTCTTTGTCAACGTCTACTTTTAGCTGAGCGGTTTCACCAGCCTCGCTTTCTTTTAATGCAGTAATTGTAATATCTTGAATAGAGTCTTTGAAAGTATTGGTATCACTGTTAATTGTAATACCATCAACTTCGATAATAGCATCTTGAGCTGCGTCGCCAGCTGCAATACTTAAACCACCAGCCCCACCACCAAATGCTGTCGTTGAAATGGCATCAAACTCAGCGTTATCAGCAGTTACGGTTAAATCATTGCCAGTTCCGGTCTCATCTGATGTAAATACCAACTTAGAGCTTGGCGTAGCACCACCCGTATTAATAATGTTTACGCTGACACCAAAGTTATCGCTTGCATCGTTGATTGCTTCACGGACTTCTTCTAGCGTAGCACCAGGGTCTATAGCTACAGTAAAGGACTTAGCTCCTGCTCCAAACGTCAAATTTCCGCCACTAGCAGAAACAACATCTGTGGAGTCAGCATATACACCATCAGCAGAAACCGCTCTACTACCTTGAGCTAACTGTAATACTTCAACGCTAAAGTTACCTGCTGTCGCGTCGGAAGTGGCGCTTACTGATATAAGGTCGCCACTGGTAGGTTGAGTTACAACTGCAGAGCGCTGATTAAAGTTTTCTATATCAGCTAGCTTCTCAACAACATCTTGAAATGCAGACAAACTTGACGTGACAGCACCTATAGCCGAAAGCTCTATATTTAAATTGGCATCTTTTTCATTAAACGCCTGAAGCTTAGGCTGGTCTTCTGCCTGAAGTGTAGCATTGATGATGCTTTCTAAGTCTAGCCCAGAGCCTACGCCTGCTGAGGTTATCGTTGCCATGTTACTTACCTACTGAAAATAATGGCATCTTTGATGTTGCCATTTTTATACCACTATGCTTTTTTATCAAGTAGCACACCGCTATTTGATAAACTATTAGCTACATCCTGTAACGACTCTGAGACGTCTTTTAGATATTTAGGCGGGATTTCACGAATAGTCTCACCGTTATCTTTGTCAATGACTTTCACTATTGGTGGCTCGTTCAGCTCATCAAACTCAAAGATTAGGCTAGTTTTAACCATGGGCATCTCTGAATTCAAAAACTCAATAACTTCACTAATAGATTGCTTCTCAACTACCGCTTTCTCTTCCTTTTCAGCTTGCTCTTCCTTTTCAGCTTGCTCTTCTTCGCGCACCGCTTTAACTGATGACGATTCGGTTTTTTCTACAGCTTCGTTAGTTTCTGTTTCTTTTACTTCCTTAGCAATATTGATGCCAATACTTCCAGACAGTGACTCAGCATTAGTTTTGGCAAAAACACTACTTTCACGTACTTGTTCTATCGCCATATCAACTCCTCAAACAAACAACAAAGCGTCATAGACTAAAACTAATTTTAGCCTATGAACGCAAAGTTACTAACCAAGAAGACTCAACGCTAATTGAGGACGTTGGTTAGCTTGGCTCAAGATACTAGAACTAGCTTGCTGTAAAATCTGATTACGAGTTAGTGCCGCAGTTTCTACCGCAAAGTCAGCATCTTTAATACGAGATTTCGCAGCAGATAGGTTTTCAGAGATATTTGATTGGTTACGAATTGTTGATTGGAATCGGTTTTGCACCGCACCCAATTCGGCACGTTTTTTATCAACAACAGCAATAAGTGAGTCCATACCTGCTAGAACTGCTTGAGCTGCTGCCTGGCTAGATACAGATACA
>JAKVCY010000002.1 GCA_022448425.1 Thalassotalea sp.
TAAGAAGTATCGAGCCGTAGCCACTCGATACGATAAATTAGCCAGAAACTACCACAGTGTGGTGGCACTGGCTTTTGCACTTATGTGGTTACCGATGTGGGTTGATTAGGATATGTACAGCAAAGATCAACACGCTCTAGAAAGTCCGTTACTAAAACTATGAATTACCTAACACCCTTCGCTTGGACTTCAATTGTCAGCGCCACATTAGCAATCGTCTTTATCTCTTACAGCCTTTTTTCTGAATATGCGTTGGCGCTACTACTTTCGTTTTCATTCTCTTTGGTTTTAAGTGTTGTCGGTATTTATTCGAGCGTTCGCTGCTTAAGAGTAATGACAAATTATCAGTAAGCTTACTGGCTATTTATTGGGGCTTGCAAATAGTGTAGTTTGAGTCTGCAAGCTCAGTATTTAAGGTGGTTTCAGGCATTAATTTAGCGCTTGGCTTTGAGTTCAATGGTACAGAGGTCCTTATTAATTTCTTTGCGTTAATGTGTTTCATTTTTGCCTTAAAAGTAGTGCTTAATACTTGCACAGAAAAAAGCGACAAAACATAGTAAGCACACTTAAGTGGCTGATAGCAAAATAGTGAAGTTAAAATTCACAAAACTAAGCCTAGCGAAAAGGCTTAACGCAAACTGGAAACAAAGCTAAAACAGCAACCCGAACAACAATAAAAATAGGGGAATAAGCATGACTACTACTGAAAAAGAAACACAGCTTGAAACAAGCGGCAAAGGGGCTGAGAGCAAACAAGAACCTACAACAAGTACGCATGTTACAGAAGGTAGTTCAGAAAAAAAGCGCATTGGCAAAGCCGTATTTATTGGTTTTGGTGTTGGCGTGATGTTTATGCTGGCAGCAAAATTCGTTAGTACCGTCATTACATAGCGTATAGCACATAGCAAACAGAGCCCTGCACTACATGCGCAAATCATATAAAAAATTTGATAACCAACTTCGTAAGGTATTGACCGACGTTTGCGAAAATGCACTAAAGCATATTGATGGCTTTGAATGGCTTCCCCATACGGTTAACTATTCTAACTTTCCTAATAGTTTAAAAGTGATATGTGTTTTCGACACAAACGAGAGCTTGGACAACTACTTACTGTCCAATAGCAATAATCAATTGCAGTTGTTAGTAACCAATGAATTGAATCACCTAGGTATTAAGCTAAAGAATATCACCAATCATGTGTTGTTTGATACTGAGGAAAACTGTGACTTGCAGCACAATGGTAACTGGGCAAAAAGGCTAGGTTAATGCTGGTATTTTACATGTTAAGAGGCTAGCGTTTTCACTAGTGTAGATGATGAAGGAAATTAAAATATAAAAGGGCGTACAATGATTTATATCGTTATGGGAGTAAGTGGTTGTGGTAAGTCGACCATAGGAGCGGCACTTGCCGAACAATTAACTTGTCCATTCTTCGATGCCGATGACTTTCACCCTCCGGAAAACATCGCGAAAATGTCTAATGGCCAGGCATTGAATGATGAGGACCGTTGGCCATGGCTTTCCTTATTGGCTGACAAAATTGTCGATTGGCAGCAGTCAGGAAGTGCAGTGTTAGCATGCTCTGCATTGAAGCAATCTTATCGTGATATTTTGTCTAAAAACGGTGAGTCCGATGTTGTATTTGTTTATTTGGCAGGTACGCGTGAGGTTATTTACAATCGGCTAGAACAACGAAAAGGGCATTTTATGGCAGCTGATTTGTTGCAAAGCCAGTTTGATACTCTGGAGGTGCCTGTTAATTACACAGGAATGTCTTCAGTCATCACTGTTGATATAGACCAGTCAACCAACGCTATTGTCGGCGAAGTATTCTCGGCAATTCGAACACGTTAATTTCCCCGTTATTTTCAAAGCAGATATCGAAAAATAACGTCTATACTGGATAAACCATTTATTGTTGGGGGCGTGTTGATTGCAAACTGTGTGAAAGCTCACCAAATTGTGCAAGCACTAAGCAAGTAGTCTTACTTGCATCGTTTATCGCTAGTTATCTGGCGCACTTTTCCGTATTATGCGCGCTCTTTTTTTCACCGCAATCAAAACGTCTATTTCATCGATGAGAAAATTTCTTACTGCGCCAGTAAAAATGAGGTTGTCTGACTCCGAAAACATTATCTATCAACAAGTCTTAAAGCATGTTACTGACATTAGTTTGAATCTAATGGCAGTGAAAGTTGAAGAACGTCCTGACGATTTCACTTCTTGGTGTCGCGAATTGCACCGCTTATGTGCTGATAAACTTAATTATGACTTGCTAGATCCAGAGCAACTTCCAGTCGTAAAGAAACTACAAACCACTTTGGAAAAAGGGGTGAGTGGTAACCAGCTGAAAATGTTGAGAATTACTCCGTGGCCTATGTTTGCTGGGTTTATAGAAGAACAGAAAGAAGTTATTTCGTTGGACGAACGTTTGCGTTTACTTAACTTCTTTGAGCCGTTAAAAGAGACGCCTTTGCAGGAGTTGTCGAACTTAGATCGATTAGCCTTTATTGGTAAACATACTAGCGATCATGCGCCGTCTACTTATGACTTTGACGCAGAGTTTTTTGTTAGCACTAAAACCAGCCGCGTATTTCAGCAACAGGTTGAACAACGCGCCAGTGAATTTGCTGATGCACTTGCTCATATTCCATTAACGGGTGACGTAACACTTAAAGATTACCAAGCCTTTGTTAGCGCGTACAAAGCTATTTTTGCACTTGATGTAGATCGTCAACCAAGCACAGAAAAGGCCCCATTAATTCCTGCGACACGTTTACTTGCTATGCGACGTCCAGATCAATTTGTGGCAATGAGTGCCACTAAGTTTGATGTGTTGTGTTCGGCATTTGGCTGCACGCGCATTGGCAATTATGACTTTGATGGCTACTGGAATGAAGTCATTGCAACTATGCGCACATGTCCTTGGTGGATGTCTCCTGAACCTGAAGATGCCAACGAACAGCAACTTTGGAAATATCGCGCAGCGTTAGTTGAAGTATTCCATTTTGCTGACCAATACTCACCGCAATCATCAAACTATTTACGTTTAAAAGAGCGTATCGCTAATGGTAGCAAAGCGACAGGTCAACGCAGTAACGTCGCTCGTAAGCTTACAAAAGAGTCGGCTGAACAAATTGTTGACCACCGTTTACAAGATGAAGAGTTGCCAGAGTTCATTAAGAACAAGCGTGATGCCTTAGTTGAATCAGTTAAAAATGGTAAATCGGTAGACGAAGCTATTAAGTTATACCAAGCGATTTTCGGTTAAGCTTAGCGATTTCAACTCTTCATTTGAGTCTAAAAGCCAGAAGTTTACTTTTAGCTTTTTTGGTTTTTGTATCCCAGGTTTGGCTACTCAGCACTATGTTTTTACATGTGTAGGGGCTGTTTTTCAGTTATTTGATTTTGTACGCAACGCAATGTAAACGTTGTCCTTTCAGCTATAATTGTTCATGTGGAAGAGCGTAAAGACACCGCGGTTATAACGCTTACGTTAGATGAATCAAATTTAATAGAGACCTATGAACTTTAGTCAGCATGGCTTAGTCTATCTATTTTTAGGACATTAACGAAAGCGATCTTTGTTAGCTTATGTCAAAAGGGTACTTTATCCTCGCTTTGATGGCGTTATAATAGCGGCAATTTTATTTTGAAATCACAAATCACTGAACTGCACTATGAATCCAATTATCGAATTACTTAAACAACAGAACATCGCTGACGAACAAATCACTGCCATTTTTAAAGAGTTAACGGAAAATCCACTGATGGCAATGGCGACAATTGGCAACTTAGGTATTCCGCCAGAGCAACTTCAACCTGTGATGATGCAAGTTATGACAAATCCAAGCCTAATTAAAGAGGCGGTTGAAGAATTAGGTTTAGATTTTTCTGCTGTTGAAAAAGCGAAGCAGCAGTTAGACGATCAAAATAGTTAATCTTGCTTTAGACTGTTTTAAGTCTGCCACATGAAAATATCTCATTGATATTTACATAGACGCAAAAATACAAACAGACAAAGGCAAAAAGAGACGTATAGACGGTGAAGCTTTATTGGAAAGTTTCACCGTTTTTTCTAGTTAATTTCCGATAACTTTTGCACACATTGCATAATCCATTGCTTTAATTGCATTTGATTTAACGGGCCTGAAATGCGGTCGACTTCTTGGCCTCGGAAAAAGAAAATTATTGTAGGAATACTGCGGATGTTTGCATCAGCAGAGATTTCGCTCGCTGTTTCAGTATTGAGCTTGCCAAAGAGCATAGTGTCCGTTTCGCTAGCGACTTGTTCGAAAATGGGGGCCATTTGTTGGCAAGGGCCACACCAGCTGGCCCAAAAGTCGACGATCACGGGGACATCATTTCGTTCAACCACTGGATAAAACTGTTGAGCGCTCAAGTTAATAACTATTCCAGCCAGTATTCGCTGCTTACATTTACCGCAGTTTGCCTGACGAGCATCTTTGTTGTCTGGAATTCTATTGGTTGCTAGGCAGTGATTGCAGGTAATATTCATGGGTTTCCTTAAGCGATAATTAATTCTTTTGTTTTTTCTGTGCTTATAGCAGTTACTCTGTGGAGTGTAGTAAGCGCCACTACTGTGTCGTAATGTGATATTTATTACGCAGTGCTTTGTATGCTCTTGTTTTACGAAAAGCGCGCCAAGACTGATTAAATGCCTTGGTTAACTCTTCGCTCTTTAACGCCAAACGATAGGGATTTGGCTTAAATAAGGGATGAGTTGTATAGCCCTTATCTGTATATTCTGACTCTTTTAGAAGATAATGGAAGATATTTACGTCGAGGATAATGACGTCAACACGTTCTTTAAATAACAATTCCAGCTGCCTTTCTTGATTCGCCACCTGCGTGTATAGTGGGCTCTTGGCAGAAGCTATGGCAAAGTCCTCGCCAAGCACTTTGTGTGCTGATTGAAACGTTGCTAGGGAGTAAGCGGCTAGGCTGCTGATTTTATCAATCTCGAAGTTGTTTTTTTCATTGAAACAGCGACATTTTGATACGTAATGTAGCTATCGGTTAGAAAGCCAACTTGCTCTACCAGGTTACTATTCATGGTCAACAAACCATCGATTTCCGTATCCGACAGCAGCTTTCCCGAGCGGCCGTAAGGCACAAACACATATTTTGTTTCTATGTTTAGTGCTGCAAAAATATTGTTGATAAGCTCTAGTTCATAGCCGTGTGTTTGCTCTTCTGAGATATACGGGGGCTTAGCAAGGCCGGCAACTAGCGTTAATTCATTGGTTTGTTTGTTGTTCTCTGTCGCTGAAACAACAAAATAAATGGGATGACTTTAAACAAACGAGTAATCATGAATTCCAGTGACTTCATTTATGTATAAGGATAAATGCTATCGGCATGCTTAACCTGGCTAGTTAAAAGTGCTTATTGGTTTACCTCGACGCCTACACATTGTAGATGAACCCCATCAGTTTGTCTTTGTATGGGTGTGGTAAATTAATGCTAATTTTATGACAAAACTGTCTTACTAAGATAACTCTAAAAATAGAAAGAACTAAAAAAGTGAAGCTTTAATTCTACTAAAAACAATGATTTATCATGTGACTTTGAGTTTGTCTTTCATTGTCACAAACATGTAATATAAATGTGTTATGTACTTTTGCGCAGGTTTGTTATTATTTAAACATAGTCACTTAAGAGGGTAGAAGATTATGTTTAAACGCATGTTAGTAGCTGTGGCCGTTTTAAGTTTAAGTCAACAAGCCATGGCAGATAAGGCTGAGATTTGGAATTGCGTAGACAACGCAACATTAAATGCAGATCAGCAGTGTGTAGCAAAAACTATTGCTAAAAATACCGAAACGGAATTCTTCGCACAGTTAGCGAATAAAAAGTTCACTCCAACACGTGACGCATTTGCTACAGTAACATTATTTCCAGAGCGTAACTTAATTGAAGTTAAGTCGCTAGAAGGTAAATCTATTGCAAAAGCTACAGCCGAGCGAAAAGCTGAGCCTTTGAATCAGTCTATGGATAGTACAGCAGCAAGCCTATTGGCGGCAAATCGCTAATTAGCATAAGCGCTGGTTTCATGAACGTTAACCACGAGCTATGTCGTGGTTTTTTTTGTTCGATGGAAAGTCTATCACCGATTATTTAGTTTTTATGACCACTTGGACAAGTTAAATAACATCTAAGGTAGTAAATCAAAAATTAAATACGTTATAATTATCTTTTGTTCATTTAATCGTATCGTTTCATTCATGAAGTTCCCTGGACGTCGTCAACATAAACACTATTTCCCCGTTGACAACAAAAACCCGCTGACTAATCAAGTTAATCAGCAAACCCAGTTAGTCAGAAATTATATCGTTGGTATTGATCAAATTTTGGTGGATATTGAAGCTAAAGTCGATCAAGCATTTCTTGACGAATTTGATTTAAAACGTGGTATGTCTCAGGTGATTTCTGATGAAGTTACCGAACGACTTTATGACCGCCTAAAGCGCGATTCATTAGTTTATTATGAGTTTGCTGGCGGTACAATTGGCAATACGATGCATAATTACTCTGTATTGGCCGATGATAGATCAGTTTTACTGGGTGTTATGTCGAGCAACATTCGCGTTGGTGATTACGCCTATCGTTTTCTAAGCAACACCTCTTCACGTGTCGATTTAAACTATCTGCAACCTGTTAATGGTCCAATTGGTCGTTGTTTCACGTTAATTGATGATACAGGCGAGCGAACATTCGGTATTAACGCGGGACTAATAAACAAACTTCATCCAGATTCTATTTGTGAGTCTTTGATTGAAGGTGCTTCTGCGTTAGTGATTAGTTCGTATCTAATGCGGACTGAAGAAGACGACACGATGACCCAAGCGGCGATTAAAGCCGTTAAATGTGCCAATGAAGCAGGTGTTCCAGTAGTACTAACCTTAGGTACTAAGTTCTTAATTGAAAAAGAGCCAGAGTTCTGGAGAGAGTTTGTTAAGAATCACGTTAACGTGCTGACTATGAATGAAGAGGAAGCCCTTGCTATCACCGATATAGAAGATCCATTACTAGCAGCAGATAAATGCCTAGATTGGGTTGATATGGTTATCTGCACGGCAGGTCCGGAAGGGCTTTACATGGCTGGCTATGTAGACGAAGCCTACAAGCGTGAAACTAATTATCCATTGTTACCTGGTAAAATTACTGACTTTAATCAGTATGAGTTCTCGCGCCCAATGCTATTAAAAGATTGTGAATCGCCACTGCGAATCTATACGCATACCGCACCTTATATGGGCGGGCCAGACAGTATTAAGAATACTAACGGTGCGGGCGATGCCGCTTTAGCTGCAGTACTCCATGACTTGAGTGCGAATGTTTATCACAAGAAAAACGTTGAAAACTCTAGTAAGCATACGCAAAACGCGTTGACTTACTCTTCCCTTTCGCAAATGAGTAAATACGCTAACCGAGCGAGTTATGAAGTACTTGTCCAGCATTCGCCTAGACTATCGCGTGGTTTGCCAGAAAGAGAAGACAGCTTAGAGCAAGCGTACTGGGCTAAGTAATCAATACAGCTAATTTCGTGTTGATTATGTCCAATACAAGAAAACAGTATTCACTACCTTGGTGAATTAGCCCATGGGTCGTTGCTTGCTGGTATTTCTTTTTCTTTTGCAGGTTTCCTTTTGGTAGTATAAGAACCATGTTTTTTACGGTCGTCTTTAAATGCTTTTGGGGGAGGTGCCATGCCCGGTTTTAATACTTTTGGTTCGCGTGGCTTGTGGTGCATGGGTATGATGCGGTCGCGCGGTGGTATTTCAAATTGGTCTTTGCCTGGTAAAGGTAAATTTTTAAAGTCGTATAAATAGAAGCGTTCGATTTTTTCTCGTGCCCACCCTGTCTTTTTGAAGAACTTGATACTCGACGCCATGCTTGGATTGTTTTTAAAGCAATTGATGCGTGTGTATTCAGCTAAGATTTCGAAGCCATAATGGTTAACCAACTCTTCAAGCAAGCTCTCCAACTTCAGGCCATGTAGCGGGTTGTTTTCAAAGATACTCTGTTCTTCGTTTTTTGTCTGGGTCATAAAAATGTGTTTATTGAATCGGGTGATAAGAGCTGGGCGCCAGCGTATTGTTTCATTATATCCTGAATCGACCAATTAATTTGGCTTTTGACGTAAAAGTTATGTTGTACTGGTAAAAACGTGGAGAAAAGGAAACAAAAAGCCGCTATTTAGCGGCTTACATCGGCGTTATTTGTTCGCCCAACCTAAAATGCTATAACGCTCTTTTGCTGCGAATGGCGCGACAAACTGCACTGCGTGATCTTGTGGAATCACAAAAGCGTTAAGCGTATTAAATGCAGGTAATAATCCTTCTATAATATTGCCCATGTCATCAAAGAAGGCCAAATGACCGCCCCAGTTTTTCTGCCAACCTTCAGTCATTCCAATCGTATAGGCAATGACACGCTTGTTTTTAGCGTGAATATCATCGTGACTGGTTAGGAAGTGTCCAGGCTCGTAGCTGCTAACAAAGGTGTCACACCAACTCACTTCCGGTTCATTGGTTAAAGCTCTGATCAAATCAATAAAGCTATCACCGTTTAAGAATTCGTGGATGTTATGTAGTGGGTGCCCTTGGTCTTCTTCACGCTCTACTGCTTGCGTAATAAAGTATTGTTTGAATAAGTACTGAAAACCGTTACTGGCACGGCGGTAAACATTGTTGGTAAAGCGCTGCTTTAATTCTGGTTTTAAGCGTTTGAAGTCCTCAGCAACGCTTTCGTAGTAATTGTTACCTTCGTTATAAGCAAGATACCAAGTGTCGTTTTGTGTGATTGCTTGCATTAAATGCTGTGCAGATTCTTCGGTGAAGAAATTAGGAATTTGAATCCGACCTTTGGTCTCAAGTAAATTTCGGTAATGGTCGACGTCGATTTCTGGATTGAGAACAATATCGGAGAGGTTAAGTGACATAGCAATTTTAGGTGATAACAAAGTACATTAATGACGGTGAGCATAACTATCTCCCCATGTTTTATCAACACTAGTGCTAACCTTGGGTCACAAATTTGCGCTGTATCAAAAACACATGTCGATTACAGGGGGCTCGGCGTTATGGATATTCTCTAGGTTCGAAAAATAAAACATCTTAAATTAGGGTCCGATTATCTTTGTTTAATAATTCTGCTGAGAGATAGAATTACTTTAATCAAGGCGAAAAGAGTGTCATTTAGTCATCTAAATCAACGATTTTCAACGCAGAGTAAAGTGATAATGGCCTCAGCCCTCCGGGCAATGGCTATTTTTAACGCTAACGGCATTAGCATTCACTCATTTGGAATGACCAAACTTCGTTCATGCTGCTTTGCCATCATTAAAAATAGCCTATTGCAGAAAATTTAAAAAAAGATCAACAGACCCTAATGTTCGCACGTACTAAAATAAGCGTGGTTTAGCGCTATTTAATCTGAGATTGTGTTGCTATAATGTCGAGCAATTATGTGTTTTATTTTCTTAGTTTAGAGGTCTTATTGGATGTCGGAAGCAGAAAACCGTCCAACTAACTTTATTCGTCAAATTATTGATGCCGATTTGGAAAGCGGTAAGCACGATCACGTGCAAACGCGTTTTCCGCCTGAGCCAAACGGCTACCTTCACATTGGTCACGCAAAATCAATCTGCTTAAACTTTGGCATCGCACAAGATTACAAAGGCTTATGTAACCTTCGTTTTGATGACACCAACCCAGAAAAAGAAGACATTGACTATGTTAATTCGATTAAGAAAGATGTTAGCTGGTTAGGTTTTGAGTGGGCAGGTGACATTCGTTATTCGTCAGACTATTTTGACCAATTGCACGGCTACGCAGTTGAACTTATTGAAAAAGGTTTAGCGTATGTAGACTTTTTGTCACCAGACGAAATTCGTGAATACCGTGGTACACTGCAAAAGCCAGGTAAAAACAGCCCATATCGCGACACCTCACCTGAAGAAAACCTAGCGCATTTTGAAAAAATGACAAATGGCGAGTTCAGAGAAGGTGAATGCTGTTTGCGTGCGAAGGTTGATATGGCTTCAAGCTTCATGTGTATGCGTGATCCGGTAATTTACCGCGTTAAATTCGCTCATCACCATCAAACGGCTGATAAGTGGTGCATTTACCCAATGTACGACTTTACACACTGTATTTCGGACGCCATCGAAGGAATTACGCACTCATTATGTACGCTTGAGTTCCAAGACAATCGCCGTATTTACGATTGGATTATTGAGAACATTTCAATCGAGACGACTCCTCGTCAGTACGAGTTTTCGCGTTTGAATCTAGAATACACGGTAATGAGTAAGCGTAAGCTCAATACACTGGTTGAAGAGAAGCTAGTATCAGGCTGGGATGACCCGCGTATGCCGACAATTGCTGGTTTCCGTCGTCGTGGTTACACGCCAGCGTCAATCCGTGAATTTGCTAAGCGCATCGGCGTAACCAAGATGGATAACACCATCGAAATGGGTGTGCTTGAAGCTTGTATTCGCGAAGACCTTAACGATAATGCGCCTCGTGCAATGGCCGTACTTGACCCAATTAAACTCGTAATCGAAAACTACGATGAAGATAAAGTTGAAGAGTTAACTGTTAAGAATCACCCTAGCGATGAAAGCCAAGGTGATCGTATTGTGCCATTTAGTCGCGAACTATTGATTGAAGCGGAAGATTTCCGTGAAGAAGCAAACAAAAAGTACAAGCGTCTAGTGACCGGTAAGGCGGTGCGTTTACGTGGTGCTTACGTAGTAACCGCAACAGGTTGTGATAAAGATGCAGATGGCAATATCACAACGGTTTACTGTACGTACGATCCAAATACGTTAGGCAAAAACCCTGAAGACGGCACTAAGCCAAAAGGTGTAATTCACTGGGTTAGTGCAGCACAAGCGTTAGATGCAGAAGTTCGTTTATACGACCGTTTATTCAATGTAGCTAATCCAGGTGCAGCTGATGACTTCCATTCAGTGATTAATCCTGATTCATTGGTAACTATCGCAACAGCTAAAGTTGAACCATACTTAGCGAATGCAGAAGCGGAAAAAGCATTCCAGTTTGAACGCCAAGGTTACTTCTGCTTAGACAATAAAGATGCTGTTGAAGGTAAACTCGTGTTTAACCGCACTGTTGGTTTACGTGATACTTGGGCTAAAATCGGCGATTAGTCGGTTTTAGCATACCGGATTAATAGTGCTAAAAGCACAATAAAAAAGCCAGCGATATGCTGGCTTTTTTGATTGGTAATTCTGACTATTTTATTGATGAGACTTGCGGTAGGTTTCGCATGCTTCTACATCTTCACACTCACCGTAAAGGTACAAGCTGTGGTTAGTTAATCGGATGTTGTTTTCTTTAGCGATGTCTAATTGACGTAGCTCGATAACATCATCTTCAAATTCAACAACTTTGCCACACTTTAAACATACGAGGTGGTCGTGGTGTTTCTTATGTGATAATTCAAATACTGATTTACCACCTTCAAAGTGATGGCGAGTAACGATACCTGCGTCATCAAATTGGTTTAATACGCGATAAACAGTTGCTAAGCCGATCTCTTCTTGCTGTTCTAGCAAAATCTTGTACACATCTTCAGCACTGATATGTTGGTTTTCCGGATTCTGCAAAATAGTCAATATTTTCACACGCGGTAGCGTAATTTTAAGGCCAGCGCGTTTTAATTCTTCGTTTTGTTCGGACATACAACTATAGGAAATAATTTTAATTTGTGAAAAATTATAGAAGTTTATTCGCCAAGTGAAAAGCCCTAGTTAATCACTCAAGTAATTTTCTTTGGTTTTTTAACTAAATAGTTGCGATAATCCACTGGTACGATGTGTTTATGTAGGTATTTATGAAGTTAATGTTCTCAAAGGCGTGGCTATTCAAAATTTTTATCAATATTTGGCCACCGATGTTTTTCTCCCGTATTAAGTTAGTCCATATTAGCCCTGACTTTCGCGAAGCAAGAGCAGAGATGAAACTTGGTTTATTAAACCGAAATGGGGTAGGTACCTTGTTTGGCGGTGCATTGTTTTCGCTGACCGACCCGTTTTATATGATGCTATTAATGGCTCGCTTAGGTGATGAGTACTTGATTTGGGATAAAAGTGCGGATATTGATTTTGTGAAACCAGGTAAAGGCAAAGTTTCGGCAGAGTTTATCATTACCGACCAAATGCTGGCTGACATTGATAAGCACACTGCAAATGGAGATAAGTACTTACCTGAGGTCACCACATACATCAAAGATGAAACAGGTGAGGTTGTTGCTAAGGTTAATCGCACCTTATACATTCGCCGTAAAAAACGTTTTCGTTAAGCTGGAACTATTTGAATAGTTGAAGGCGTTTAGAAGGGTTGAATACACGTTAACGTGTATTTATGAGCGACAGGCTAGCTTAATTTAAATTGTTTAAATTGTTTAACTTGTTGCTCTAGCTCGTAAGCAAGTTCAAGCAAATGCACGCATACAGATTTACCGCGAATAACATCATCACTCGATTGTTCTGCAATATCTTTGATGTTCACAATATGATGATTTATCTCTTCGGCATCTAAATTTTGCTGCTTGGCGGCGTTATCTATCTGACAGTTCATTTCGTCTAAAATGCGCTCTGTTATCTGAATAAGAATGCTCGATACTTTATCGACGTCTTGTGCTTTCAAATTCGCTTGTTCGCTGGTGTTATTCATTGAAACAACTGCCTGGCCGGCATTTGCTTGCAAACTCGATATGGTCGTTTGAATCTGAGCAATCGCATCTTGGGTTCGAATAGCAAGTGAGCGAACTTCATCTGCCACCACAGCAAATCCGCGTCCTTGTTCACCAGCATGAGCTGCTTCGATAGCCGCATTTAAGGCAAGCAAGTTAGTTTGTTCTGCAATACCGGTAATCATATCGAGCACGACGTTCACTTCTTTCGTCTGCGAACTTAACTGCACTATCATGTCAGCATTACTGGCAATTTCAGTGGTCAGTTGGTGAATGCCCTCATTGGCATTTTGGGCAAGTTGGTGACCTTCTTGTGAAATATCGTTCGTTTCAATTGATTGTTGCGCCGTTGCTGATGCGTTTTGTTCGATTTCTGATGCTGAAACGTCTAACTCATTAATCGCAGTAGCAACTGATTCTGTCGCGCGTTTTTGCGCTCTGTAATGTCGTTGAAAATACCTGCGTAGTGGATATCGCCGTCAATATCGTTACCAATTTTGACGATGTTAAACCACTCTGGGAAAACCTCGCCGTTTTTGCTGCGGTTCCAGATTTCACCCTGCCAACTGCCTACATGATTAATGTTGTACCACATATGTTGGTAGAAGCTTTTATCGTGAAAGCCAGAGTTTAAAATACTTGCCGGCTTACCAATAACCTCTCGCGCTTTGTAACCTGTAATTGCGCTAAATGCAGGGTTCACTGAGATGATGTTGGCGCTTTCGTCGGCTATCATGATAGCGTCTAACGAATACTCAATGACTTTCTCTGCGAGGAATAAGTGCTTTTGTGATTGAATCAGTGCGTCATCACGTTCGGTGATGAGTGCTTCAAGCTACTGGAAATAAGGCTGTTCAACACCCCGATAATATGTTTTGCAATGCCAATAAACCAATCACATTCCCGTCTTTGTCAGTCACGCCTAGATGGCGAATTCTGTACTGCTGCAATGTAAGAAAACCCTGCAGTAGGGTTTCTTCTGAATTAATGGTTATAAGCGGGTGTGGGGCGTACTTCCATAAGTGTTCTTTGTGACTTTCACCACGCGCGAGTATTTTTAATAAATCTCGCTCGGTAATAATACCATGTTCATTAGTTGCTTGATTGAAGACGATAACTGCGGAATGCTTGTGATGTGCCATTGCGCTCACAGCATCACATAAAGCAACCGTTCCTTGAAAAACAGCTACGCGAGAATTGTAGTTATCGGCAATAGATTTTAACTGAAGGTAATGCTCAATCCCCTGTCTTCTAACGACATCAGTTTGATTAATAATACCGGTGATATTCTCATTATCTTTAACGAGTAAATGTCGGATATTGTGACGATGAAAAGTTTGTATGATTTCCCTGTGTCGAGTGTCGTGAGCAATCGAAATAACAGGTGATCTCATGTATTGCGAAACGGGTGCTGTAAAAACGTCATTCGTACTAAAATCAAGCTTTGTACAATCAGCTTCGGTGAGAATACCGACTACTTGTTCGCCCACACATAAGTTCTGCTGCTTGGCAGATAGAGGTATCTGGTGCAAAACTTAATATGTTTGGTTGGGCAATATCAGCCGCGAAAATTGATTTTTGTGAAAACAAACGATAGTCACTGAAGTTTGAGTTTTAGTTGGGACCGTTTTATACCAAAGTGGTGAACTCAAAAGCTTGGTCTGTATCAATCATCGAAAAGCTATCGGAATAGATTGAATTTCTAGAGTATTTGTTAACACTGACATAATAAAAATATAACAATTATGTGCATTAATCGATGAGGGGAGTCAAAATATTTAGACGAGAATTTGCGCTGGCACAAAAAAGCCGGCAATGGCCGGCTTCTTATAATTTGTGTTGTCTACTACAACTATTTTCGAATTAGTCAGCTAATTCAGCTAAACACATTTCGTCGTAGATTTGCTTAACCCACGTGTCTACACGTTCTTCAGTTAATTCTGGTTGGCGGTCTTCATCGACACATAGACCAATGAATGTGTTGTCATTAATTAATGCTTTAGATGCTTCAAACTCGTAACCTTCAGTTGGCCATTGGCCTACTAAGATTGCGCCTTTTGATTCCGCAATTTCTTTTAGTGGTAACATTGCATCACAGAAGTACTCTGCGTAGTCTTCTTGATCGCCTAAACCGAAAATCGCCACTAGCTTATCGTTGAAATCGATTTCCTCTAATTCTGGTAAGAAGTCATCCCAGTCACATTGGTTTTCACCGTAGTACCAAGTAGGGATACCAAGAATAATTAAATCGAACTCTGCAATTTCTTCTTTCGTGCTTTTTGCAATATCACGTACTTCCACCATTTTCTTCCCCAGTTTCTTCTGGATCATCTTACTAACGGCTTCCGTATTACCTGTGTCACTTCCGAAAAATAAACCTACAATTGCCATTTAATCTAACCTTAACTCTAAAATTTTTACGAATCTTCTTGCTCAAGCGATTGAATCAATAAGGTCTCAATAAGCTCGCTGCGGCTGACACCTTTATCTTTCGCCATTGTATCTAACTGTTCAAATAAGCTGGTGTGGATTTTAAATTCCACTCGCTTTAAACCGCGATTCTTATCGCGTTTTACTTGATTTCGTTTATTGATTTTAATTTGTACGCTTCGAGGGTGAGGGTTAGTTTTGGGCCTACCCGGGCGTTTCTCATCACTAAACAAATCAATTGTTGTTAAATCTGCTGCTTCTTTTGCCATTAACCTACACCTTGGCTTTCCCAGACAAATTGAATAATGCCCTTAGCAATAAAACCAGCACAGCCTAAGAATAATACGAAGTAAACGACGTATTGTCCCATTTTAGGTACGTCATTTTTTTTCATTACATCGTTAATTGATAGGCCGATAAAAATAAAAATGAAAGCAAAAAACAAGTTAAGGCCAATAGCCTCAATGAGTTCAAAATGTTCTGCTAGCATACAACCACCCTAAAAAAACTGGCGGCACTATATCACAACGTAATTCGCCAATCGACTTATCAGATCAAAAAATCTGTAACTATTTTGTTAAAGGCTATTGTTTTTTCTGCATGTAGCCAGTGACCTGCACCAGAAATGATTTTGGCACGGCTATTTGGGAACAGTTTCACAATAATTTCGCGGTGTTCTGCCGTAATATAGTCGGAGTCACCACCTTTAATGAACAGGGTTTCGCCGTCAAAATGATTGTCACCCTCATAGGCCGTCATAATATCTGGGTAGCAATTAGCGATATTTTCGATATTGCACTTCAGCTTCACCACATCACCATCTTGTACTAAGTTTCTCAATAAGAACTGGCGAACACCGAGTGTTTCAACATAATGGGCAAGCATTTCATCTGCTGTTTTTCTGTTGGTAGGTGGTGTGGCGTTGATAGCGAGAAGACCTTCGATAATCTTCTGGTGATGCGCCGGGTAAGCAACAGGCGCAATATCTGCAACAATTAACTTATCTACATAGGCAGGGTGGTTGAGCGCTATTTCCATGGCGATCTTACCGCCCATAGAATGACCGAGAATATCTGCTTTCTCTATGCCAAGGTGATCGAGTAAGGCGATCACATCGGCCGCTAATTCGTCATAGCGCATACTGTTTTGGTGGAAGGAATTGCCGTGATTTCGAATATCAACACTGATAACTTGTCGCTCTTCTGACAATGGTTTTGCCACCATTCCTAAGTTCTCTAAGCTGCCAAGTAGACCATGGATAAACACAACCGGCTTTCCTTGTCCGCGAATTTGATGATGAAGTAACGTCATAATGTCTCCGTAAATAATCGACGCAAATTTTCCTTAACTAACCCACGACATGCAAGGCTTGATTACTGTTATTACAAATAAATTTATCTAAACTTTGCTTTAGCGCTAGAGAGATCGTCTTCAGGTGAGTATAATCGCCTCGCTCAAAATGAAATTTATGGGATATAAATGAAAAGCATCGAAATAGACGAAGAGCTATATCAATACATTGCCAGTCAAACGCAGTATATCGGTGAAAGTGCCTCATCAATTTTACGTCGCTTATTAGCGATGGAATCTCAAGGTTCGACTAGTGAACAAACTGTTACTAGTGCGCCAGTTAAAGCTGAAGCTTCAGAAGCTAAGCTGGACAAAGAAGCGAAAGCGGTAAAACTGGTTGAAGCTGACAAAGGATCGGTTTTCGATCATATCAATAAAGAAGACTTAGCGACGCAACGTGGCGCCGTTGGTCGTTTTCTCGTTATCTTGCAAGCATTGTATCGCGTACATCAAAATGACTTTGACGTGGTTTGTGGTATTCGTGGTCGCGACCGTTTGTACTTTGCCAATAATGAAAATGCACTTGCAGAAAGTGGTAGCAGTACTAAGCCAAGACAAATTCCTGATAGTCCATACTGGGTAATTACCAACTCAAATACCACGCGTAAAAAAATGATGTTAACAGAAGTGTCATTAGCGTTAGGGTATAGTGAAGAGCAAGCAGAAAAAATTCGCGAATTTTTATAATTGATAAGGAAATACTATGGCTGTTCATGAGCGTGCCGGGCAAGTATCTTTGCCGGAAGACCGAATAAATATCGCTAAAGTTGTCAGTGACTACTTCTTTTTACAACCTGATGTAACCAATAAAGCGCAGCAAGTGAGCTTTGGTACCTCTGGTCATCGTGGAAGTTCATTGAAAATAAGCTTTAACGAATATCATATTTTGGCCATCGTTCAAGCTGTAGTGGAATATCGTAAAGCGCAAGGGTTTGATGGCCCTATGTATTTAGGTAAAGACACCCATGCGCTTTCAGCGCCAGCCTTTAACACAGCGATATGTGTGCTCATCGCAAATGATGTACCTGTCGTTGTCCAAGAAGACTTAGGTTACACGCCGACACCTGTTATTTCGCGATTGATTATCAATCACAACCAGCAACAAGACACAGTTGCTGACGGCTTAATTATTACGCCTTCGCACAATCCTCCGCAGGATGGTGGTATAAAATACAATCCACCACACGGTGGCCCTGCTGAAGGTGAAATAACTAAGCAGATCCAAGACAGAGCCAATACCATTATTGCTGAAGATCTAGAAGACGTGCTTGATTTACCTTATCAAGAGGCTCTTGCGTCATCACTGCTGACCAAACGCGATTTTATTCGAGAATATGTAGAGCAACTTGACCAAGTTATCGATATGCAAGCCATCGCTAAATCTGGCGTGACTATTGGCGTAGACCCACTTGGTGGCTCTGGTATTGATTACTGGCCTGTTATTGCAGAGCACTATGGCATTAACATCGAAGTTGTAAATAAGCAGGTTGATCCTAGCTTTGCGTTTATGACGTTAGACAGAGACGGCCAAATTCGCATGGATTGTTCATCGCCATACGCGATGGCAGGCTTAATTAAGCTAAAAGATAAGTTTGACGTTGCTGTTGGCAATGATGCCGATTTCGATCGCCACGGTATTGTGACAAAGTCTGGTGGTTTGATGAACCCAAACCATTACCTTGCGGTATCAATTAATTACCTAATGACACACCGAGAGTGGCCAGAGACTGCGAAAATTGGCAAAACTCTAGTGTCGAGCTCGCTTATTGATAGAGTTGCAGCAGATCTTGATAAGCCATTAGCGGAAGTGCCCGTAGGTTTTAAGTGGTTTGTCGATGGATTGCGTGACTCAAGCTTTGCCTTTGGTGGTGAAGAAAGTGCAGGTGCATCGTTTATCGCTAAAGATGGTAATTGCTGGACTACCGACAAAGATGGCTTTATTTTAGCGCTCTTAGCGGCTGAAATATTAGCAGTGACAGGTGAAGACCCTTATCAACATTACGTAGCACTTGCTGAGAAGTTGGGTAAGCCATGCTACGGTCGCGTTGAAGCCGTTGCAAATGCCAAGCAAAAGAAAGTGTTAACGAATTTAACACCAGAAATGGTAACTGCAGATTCCCTTGCAGGTGACCCAATTACGCAAAAGTTGAGTCATGCTTCTGGTAACAATGCTGCAATTGGTGGCTTAAAAGTCGAAACGAGTAATGGCTGGTTTGCGGCTCGTCCATCAGGTACTGAAGAAATCTATAAAATCTATGCAGAAAGCTTTATTGATGACGAGCACTTAGCGGCAATCATCAAAGAAGCGCAGAAGATTGTAAGTCAGATATTTTCGGAAGCGGGTATTTAACTTACCTTCAATTCACTGTTGGCGCCGTGCTATTTAGCATGGCGCTACTATTCTCAAGCAACCTCAAGTTCTTACCATGAAACCAAAGTTAAACGATTTTGCAGAGTTAGTTGCTAAAGCCAATGACAAGTTCATGGCTGCTCACAAAGAAATTGATAACAAGCCTTTTGATACCTTAATGGGGATTATCGACAAAGCCTTACGCAATCAAGGTATGATGGCTGACGCGGTAACTTTGGATGCGGTAGTACTAAACAAAAAGCTTGTGTTCTTATTACCCGACATTGATCCAGACCTAGTAGAAGTCGCGTTCGGTAACAAGCATGGCGATATATTTGAAAAACAGCGTCACTCGCTTTCAGGTTTGGATGTAGACGCTATCTATCGCATCATTGAGCAATATTTTCTAGCTCACTAAGGCGCATTCACTGCGGCCTAGCGGTTTTTGAAGCTACAGCCATTTCACGCGAGCGGCGAAATTTTGTATACTACGTCGACTTTAATCACGGCCTAGCTATTATTCGTTTTTCTTTTGGCGCGTTCTATCGCGCTTCATGTAGGTGTAATGAGCAATATTACAGTGCAACTTACTTGTTGTGCGACGACAGCAACAAAAACCAATAGTCATCATAGCTAGCCAATTTCCAAGAGCATAATCTCGTGACGTTACTAAAACTAGAAGAACAGCTGCAGCAAACAGGCGATTTCCTTTCAATTACCCGCCAGCACGAATGGTCACTACCAGACTCATTTGAATTTACAGTTACGCATCAAGCATCAGGCAAGCAAAGCAAAGTGTCTGTAATAGATACAGGTATCATTTCATTTGAACCACTTGATGGTGAAACGTCGAAAGATATCGTGCTTTCTTGCGGTGTACACGGCAATGAAACAGCGCCAATTGAAATTTGCGCTGAGCTCGTTCGCCAGTTAATCAAAGGCGAACTATTGCTAGCTGAACGTGTGTTGTTTTTATTCGGTAATCCGGCGGCGATGAATATTAGCCAGCGCTTTGTCGAAGAAAATATGAACCGTTTATTCTCTGGCGCGCATAGCGATGGTGGACTAATTAATAAAGAACGTATTCGTGCCAAAGCACTTGAACAAGCTATCGTAGATTTTTACGGTCTAGACAAATTGGATAATGAATCACTTGCTGAATCGGAAACGGGCGAACGTTACCGCTGTCACTACGATTTACATACAGCAATTCGCGGCGCGAAATATGACAAGTTTGCTGTTTATCCATTCCGCCATGGTAAGCCGTGGAAAAAAGAACAGCTTTCATTTATGCATGCATGCGGTGTAAACACTATTTTGTTGTCACATTCGCCAACGACCACGTTCAGTTACTTCTCTTCCAACAACTTTGGTGCTGATGCATTTACGGTTGAGTTAGGTAAAGTGAAGCCATTTGGTGAAAACAATATGACAGAATTCGAAAAAGTGAAAAGTACATTGACGCGTTTGATTTCTGGTCAAGACTTAGCGCTCGCGCCATACAATGAAGCTGATTTCAATATTTTTGAAATCGACCAGACCATTAACAAAGAAACCGAAGATTTTGTGCTTAACTTTGCCGACGATGTCGAAAACTTTACCGATTACCCAATTGGTTATGTGCTTGCTACTGACGGCGATATTGAACATAAAGTTCGTACGCAGGGAGAAGCGATTATTTTCCCTAATGCTAATGTAGCAATGGGGCAAAGAGCACTGCTAACGGTAAAACCAACATCAATAGACTAGTTTAAAGCCGACAAAAACTAATTAAAAATTTAAAGTTATAAAGGCGAGCTTCCTAAAGGGGAACTCGCCTTTTTTCGTTGCATTTGAGCCAGTATTCATCGCTTGGTATTTTTACTTCGTTTTGTTGCTGTAAAGATATTTTGGCAGTTAAAGCACTTCTACAGCCCACGCAAACTGGGCTTGCTTGAATCTCACTTTACGTAAAGGTAAAGTCAGTTCGCATTACAACAAGCAACATAAACACCGCACCTCGCCACTAAGATTCTATACTTGTTACAGAAGCTTACGAGCCTGTTATCGGTGAAAGCGCAGGCGTTAAAATAAAGCCTGCCAGACAAAGAGAACATTATGAATACTGATATTTATAAAGAAGGGGAAGTTGTTCACTCACCCGCTTTTATTGATGGTCATTCAGTTGATATTCCAGTCCTTAAAATACTCAAGCAGGACGGTACAACATACCCAAATGCTGAGCTACCCGAATTAAATCAAGTAGAAGCTGAAAAGGTCTACAAGGCTTTAGCTTTCCATCGTGTTTTAGATGAGCGTATGATTGCAGCGCAACGTCAAGGTCGTGTTAGCTTTTATATGACTGCACTTGGTGAAGAAGCAACTACTGTCGGTGGTGCAGCTGCGCTTGAGAGCCGAGATATGATCATGGCGCAATACCGCGAACAAGGTTGTCTAATCTACCGTGGTTTTTCTCTGGAAGACTTTATGAACCAATTGTTCTCTAACGAGAAGGATTTGGGTAAAGGTCGTCAAATGCCTATTCACTATGGCTCAAACGAATTCAACTACCTTACTATATCTTCACCTCTGGGCACGCAAATCCCGCAAGCGTCTGGCTACGCGTACGGTCAAAAGCTGCAAGGTAAAGACGCGGTGACTTTATGTTACTTCGGTGAAGGTGCTGCTTCTGAAGGTGATTTCCATGCTGGCCTTAACATGGCTGCGGTACACAAAGCGCCTGTAATTTTCTTTTGTCGTAACAATGGCTACGCGATTTCAACACCTTCAGATGAACAGTACGTAGGTAATGGCATTGCCTCGCGCGGTGTCGGTTACGGTATGAAAACGATACGCATCGACGGTAACGATATTTTAGCCGTGATGAAAGCTGTACAACTTGCTCGCGCACATGCTGTTGAACACAGCGAACCTGTGCTTATTGAAGCAATGTCATACCGTTTAGGTGCGCACTCAACATCTGATGATCCTTCGGGCTACCGAACAAAAGAGGAAGAAGCAAAATGGGCAGAGCACGACCCAATCGCACGCTATAAGAGCTGGATGTTGGCTCAAGAATGGTGGGACGAAGCACAAGATGCAGAGCTATTTGAAACGTTACGAGAAGAAATACTTGCAGCAGTTAAGGTAGCAGAAAAAATCGATAAGCCACCGGTTGAAGACTTAGTCACCGATGTATATGACGACGTGCCGAAACACCTGCAAAAGCAGTTAGATGAACTCAAAGAGCACATTAAAAAATATCCAGAAGCTTATCCGTTCACTGCAGGGAGAATCTAACCATGGCACAAATGAATTTATTACAAGCCATCAATAATGCGCTCGACATTGCCATGGCTGAAGATGACTCAACACTTTGCTTTGGTGAAGATGTAGGCCATTTCGGTGGCGTTTTCCGCGCAACAAGCGGTTTACAAGAAAAATACGGCAAAGCACGTTGTTTCAACACACCATTAGTTGAGCAAGGTATCATTGGTTTTGCTAACGGTTTGGCAGCACAAGGTAGCCGTCCGATTGCAGAAATTCAATTCGCTGATTACATTTTTCCTGCGTTCGATCAGATTGTGAATGAGACGGCTAAATTCCGTTACCGCAGTGGTAACCAATTTGACGTTGGTCGTTTAACTATCCGTACGCCATACGGTGGCGGTATTGCTGGTGGTTTGTATCACAGCCAATCTCCTGAAGCTTATTTTGCGCACACGCCAGGTTTAAAAGTTGTTGTACCACGCAACCCATATCAAGCGAAAGGCTTGCTATTGGCTTCAATTCGCGATGACAACCCTGTGATCTTCTTTGAGCCTAAGCGTCTTTATCGTGCGTCTGTAGGTGAAGTACCTGAAGATGATTACCAATTGCCAATTGGCAAAGCTGAGGTAGTAACACAAGGCAATGATATCTCATTGCTAGCGTGGGGTGCGCAGATGGAAATTATCGAAAAGGCAGCTGAAATGGCAGCTAATGAAGGTATTTCTTGTGAAATTATCGATTTACGCAGCATTTTACCTTGGGACGTTGAGACTGTTGCAAACTCTGTGATGAAGACTGGCCGTTTATTAGTGAGTCATGAAGCGCCGGTAACAGCAGGTTTTGCAGGTGAAATTGCCGCAACGATCCAGCAAGAGTGTTTCCTACATTTAGAGTCGCCAATAGCACGTGTGTGTGGTGTTGATACGCCGTATCCACTTTCGCTTGAGCGTGAACATATGGCGGATCACTTAAAAGTATTTGAAGCAATTAAGCGTACTGTGAATTACTAGGGCAACAAGATGAGCATAGATTTTATTTTACCTGATATTGGCGAAGGTATCGTCGAGTGTGAAATTGTTGAATGGCTAGTTGAAGAAGGTCAGCACATCGAAGAAGACCAGCCGGTAGCAGATGTTATGACTGATAAAGCCTTAGTACAAATTCCTGCAATGCATTCAGGTGTCGTTGAAAAGCTATATTATGCGAAAGGTGATATTGCTAAGGTACATGAGCCATTATTTGCGATGACGACAGAGCAAAGCGGTACCGCCGATCAACGTGCTACGGAGCAAAACGATTCTCAGCAAGACGCAACATCAAGTAATGCAGCGCAATTAACAGCAGAGAGTGTTCCAGCGAGTGCTGGTACGTTAGTAGAAGACTTTATCTTGCCTGATATTGGTGAGGGCATTGTTGAATGTGAAATTGTTGAGTGGTTAGTTGCAGAAGGTGGAGCGATTGTTGAAGATCAGCCAGTTGCTGATGTAATGACAGATAAAGCTTTAGTACAGATCCCAGCAATGCATTCAGGCACAGTTGTGAAGCTTCATTATGCAAAAGGCGACATTGCTAAAGTACATGCCCCCTTATTTGCAATAGAACGTGCTGCTGAAGGAAGCGCACCAGTTGCTCAAAGTGAATCAGCTGTACAATCAACAACAGCTAGTACGACGAGTAATGCAGTAACCAGTGAAAAGAGTAAGGCGGCAACTCAACAAGTTAGTGAAGTAGCGCGCGAGTTACCAAAAGGTGGTAAGGCATTAGCGAGCCCAGCTGTTCGTCGTGTAGCAAGAGAATTAGGCATTAATATTCATCTTGTACCTGGCTCTGGCAAAAAAGGGCGAGTTTACAAAGAGGATGTACTTGCTTATCAGCAGGGTGGTTCTTCAACATCAACTGTTGCTGCGTCTCAAACACCTTTAGCAGAAAGTGCAGTGCAAGCAACTGGTGTAACACGTGTTGAGCCAATTCGTGGTGTTAAAGCGGCGATGGCGAAAGCCATGGTGAATTCTGTATCAACTATTCCCCACTTTACTTATTGTGAGGAAATTGATTTAACGGATTTAATCGCATTAAGAAGCCAGTTGAAAGAGCAATATGCCAAACAAGACATTAAGCTCACTATGATGCCATTTTTCATGAAAGCTATGTCATTGGCTCTTAAAGAGTTCCCAATTATCAATGCACAAGTGAACGATGAGTGCAGCGAAATTACTTATTTCGATGATCACAACATTGGTATGGCGGTTGATTCGAAGGTTGGTTTACTTGTACCTAATGTTAAGCAAGCTCAATCTAAGTCAATTTTGGATTTGGCTAAAGAGATTACTCGTTTGACTAATGATGCACGTGAAGGTCGAGTGGCGCAGGCTGATTTAAAAGGTGGCACTATCTCAATCTCTAACATTGGTGCAATAGGCGGCACAATTGCTACGCCTATTATCAATAAACCAGAAGTGGCTATTGTGGCGTTAGGTAAAGTTCAAAAACTTCCTCGTTTCAATGAACAGGGTGAAGTTGAAGCGCGTTCTATTATGCAAGTCAGCTGGTCTGGTGATCACAGAATCATTGATGGTGGTACCATTGCTCGCTTCAGTAATTTATGGAAGCAGTACTTAGAGCAGCCAAATACAATGCTTGTGTCACTAAGCTAGTCGTCTGGTAACGCTGGTAAGTATTTGCTAATAACTGTTTTGTATTAAGCGCCCAATAGGGCGCTTTTTTGTTGCTTGAAGAAAGGGTAAACACTAGATTTTTTATAAGCTAAGTGTACTGCAAGTTTTTATTGTGGGCTGAAAAGGCCGGGCAAGGACAACAACAAGGACAAGAAAATACTTACAGAAGTTATATTGCGTTATGTTTCTTCTTTGTTTTTCATTCACCTATTCATTCAACACAGGTGTTGCTCTAGTAACTTTTAAACAGGTATAAAAAAAGCTCCTCAAAAGGAGCTTTTTATTAATCACTTTGAATAGTGAAACTTAAATTAAGCTTTCACCGGACCAGAGCTGTTTGCTTCTGTTGCGCTCCCGCGAGTAGCTTGCTTGTCTGATTTTGTGTGATCTGGACGGTCAGCCGCAGGCATAAAGTCAGTAGGAATCTCACTTGAAGTTTCTACAGTCTTTGGTTTTGCCATTGGAGAACTCGCTCGGCCTTGTTTAGCATTTTTACTCGCACTCGCTTTTTTCTTCGCAGGTGCTTTCTTTTTGCTTTTCGCTTTAGGCTTTTCTGTTTCTGCTACATCAGCAACTGGTGTGCTTTCTTCCACTGGCTTAGCTGGAGCTTCTGTTTCCACTGATGTTCCAGTTGAATCTTGAGCTTCAGTTACATCTTGAGCTTCAGTTACATCTTTTTCAACAGGTGATTCATTCACTTCTAAAGGCAGTTGCTGGCTTTGTTGTGCTGCTTCTTCCGTTTCGACACTTGCTTCTGTTTGAGCAGCTTCTGCTACTGTTTCAGTTACAACACTTTGCTCAAACCCAGGAAGTGCTTGTTGTACTTCTGTAGATTCAGTAGTTTCGCTGCTTGCTTCTGTCTTTTCATCAGCTTTATCTGAGGTAGTAGCTACTTCGTCAGTTTTAGCTGTGCTTTCAGTTTCAGTATTACAAACTTCAGACTCAGCAACTTCAGCTTCTGCAACTTTAGGCGCTACAACTGGAGCTTCGCTTTCTTCTTGCGGGTAACGGGCTTCTACTGGGTCTTCTGTAATCTCATTTGATTTTACAGGAGCTGCGCCTTCTGCAGTTGCTTCTGCATCCGTATTTTCTGAAGAACGGCGACGACGTTGGCCGTGCGAACGCAAGTGACGTGGTGAACGTCTGCTACGTGTACGCTCAGGTTTAGCTTCGCCTGCATCTTTGCTTTCATCTGTTTCAACGTTCGCTACGGTTTCAACAGCATCAGACTCTTTCACTGCATCTTTCGCTTTCTTAGGCTTAGGCGCATTCTCTTTACGAGTAGATTCCTGTTTACCAGACTCCTGCTTAGTTCCTTGCTTAGCTTGTTTCTGCGGTTTCTTAGCTTCATTTGGCTTAACGTCAGTAGTTACTTGCTCGTTCGTTTGTTGAACGTTTGAAGTCTCGTCAGATACGCGCACTTTCTTGCGATTGTTACGACGTTGGCGGCGCTCAGCCACTTTTTCCTGATTAGGTTCCTTATCTGCTTTTTCTTGTTCCTGACGACGAGGTTTCTTCGCTTTGTTCTGCGGCTTATTCTCGTTGTTAGGTTTAGTGTCTTTACCTTCGTCTCTCGCATTGTTGTTGCGGTTATTGCGACGTTGGTTGTTTTGACGACCTTTGCGATTACGGTTTTGGTTGTTGTCGCGACGACCTTTTTGCTGACGCTTAGGCTTCTCTTCAACAACAACTTCTTCACCACCGAATACTTTGCCTAACCAAGAAATTAGTTTACCGAATAAACCTATCTCTTCTTTTTGAGGCGCTTTTTTCGCTGGCGCTTTCTTAGTTTGCGCAGGGGTACGTTTAGGTGCTGTCATGCCTTGAATGATTGGCTCGTCACGCTTAGCGGCTTCTTTGCTGAACTTAGGCATTACTGCTTCTTCAACTTCAGCTGCTTTTACTTCAATCTCGTAACTTGCTTCATCAATTGTTTCGTCTTTGCGGACACGCAATACTTCGTATTCTGGCGTGTGCATATTCGGATTAGCGAGAATTAGTACCTTAACGCCGTGATGCTTTTCAATGTGCATCACTGAACGACGTTTTTCGTTTAGTAAGTACGTTGCCACTGGCACTGGCACTTGTGCCTGTACGTGAGCAGTGTTCTCTTTAATCGCTTCTTCTTCCATTAAGCGAAGAATTGATAGTGCTAACGACTCAATGCCGCGAACGTGACCGGTACCGTTACAACGAGGACATACGTTTTGGCTAGTTTCGCCAATTGATGGGCGTAAACGTTGACGAGACATTTCCATCAAGCCAAAGCGTGAAATACGGCCTAATTGAATGCGTGCTCGGTCTTGTTGTGTCGCTTCGCGTAAACGATTCTCAACTTCACGTTGGTGACGAACAGGTGTCACATCGATAAAGTCGATAACCACTAGGCCACCAGCATCACGCAAACGCAATTGGCGGGCAATTTCTTCAGCCGCTTCTAAGTTGGTGTTGAATGCTGTTTCTTCGATATCACCGCCTTTCGTCGCACGAGCAGAGTTGATATCAATTGAAATCATCGCTTCTGTTGGATCAATAACGATTGAGCCACCAGATGGTAAACGCACTTCACGTTGGAATGCCGATTCAATTTGCGTTTCGATTTGGTAGTGGGTGAACAATGGTACGTCATTGCTGTACAGCTTGACTTTGCTTGCAAAGTCTGGGCGAACCAGTTCAATGTGCTGTTTTACACTTTCAAATACTTTAGGACGGTCAACGATTACTTCACCAATATCACGACGTAAGTAATCGCGAATAGCACGTAAAATAAGGTTACTTTCTTGGTGAATTAAGAATGGTGCAGGGCGGCTAGCAGCTGCTTCTTCAATGGCTTTCCAGTGATGAAGAAGTACGTTTAAATCCCACGCTAATTCTTCGTAGTCTTTGCCTACACCAGCAGTGCGAACGATAAGGCCCATACCTTTAGGTAGGCTTAACTTATTTAGTGCTGCTTTAAGTTCAGTACGCTCATCACCCTCGATACGGCGAGAAATACCACCTGCACGCGGGTTGTTCGGCATTAACACTAAGTAGCTACCAGCAAGGCTGATAAAGGTTGTTAACGCAGCACCTTTTTGACCACGCTCTTCTTTGTCAACTTGGACAATAACTTCCTGACCTTCAGTCAGAACGTCTTTAATGTTTGGGCGGCCTTGAAATTTGTAGCCTTCTGGGAAGTATTCGCGAGCGATTTCTTTCATCGGTAGGAAACCGTGACGCTCAGCACCGTAGTCGACAAAAGCGGCTTCTAGCGAAGGCTCAATACGTGTGACTTTGGCTTTGTAGATATTGGCCTTCTTTTGTTCGTGGCCAGGGCTTTCAATATCTAGGTCGTACAGGCGTTGCCCGTCAACCAGTGCTACACGTAATTCTTCCGACTGTGTAGCGTTAATTAACATACGTTTCATAGTTTCTGTGACTCTATATTTTTGTCACAGCACACCATTTGCTTAGAACACAAAGCAATCTATTGCAATGGTAACAGCGTTTTGTCAGCCTCACGGATGTCACTCTTTACTAAGTCAGCAATACTTAGCAAGCTGTTATTCTTTTCTGATTGTCAAATAACGAGACTGTTCTTTATCGTCTCGATGAATTAATTCTTTATGTGCTCAGCATGTGTGCTGCACTTTTATTCCGAGAAGTTGGGGACTTGTTTATGTAATTGCCGCTATTCTCGAAAACCATTTATTCAATTGCACTTATAACGCTGGACAAAATGTTTATGAAATCGCCTGAAAAGTTACACGCGTCAGGTTGTTCAACGGGCTGGTCAGTTAGTGCGTCAATCGAAAGGTGTGCCCAATTCATTGCACGCTAATGTAGCCTCATTTTGCCTCTTACTTTCTCAGTAAGTGCTTCCAAAAAGTTACTTGCATTTCGTGCAAATGTAACTTCTTTTATTATCCCATTATATTTAATGACAAAGCAATCAAATACCTGTTTATTTTAGCTAATAATTTGCTTTTTTGTGCTAGACTGCGCGCATGAATGAAGATAACAAACCAAAAGTCCGTTTTTTCACCATAGATGCTGATGAAGCGGGTCAAAGAATCGACAACTATTTATTAAAAACCCTTAAAGGCGTTCCTAAAAGCATGATTTATCGTTTGCTGCGCAAAGGGGAAATTCGTGTAAATAAAAAACGTACTAAACCTGAATACAAAGTTGCCGCGGAAGATATGGTGCGCGTAGCACCTATTCGCGTGTCTGAGAAATCTACTCATGTTTCGACATCACTTAATGTTGTGTCTGAATTAGAGTCAAAGATTCTCTATGAAGATGAAGTACTGTTGATCATCAATAAGCCATCTGGTATGGCTGTACATGGTGGTAGTGGTGTGAACTTTGGCGTTATCGAAGCGTTAAGGGCTTTGCGTCCGCAAAGTAAGATGCTTGAGTTAGTGCACCGTCTAGACAGAGACACCTCTGGATGTTTAGTTGTTGCTAAAAAACGCTCCGCACTACGTAACTTGCATGAACAACTGCGTAAAAAGAATGTTCAGAAATTTTATCAAGCGCTGGTTAAAGGGCGTTGGTCTCCTAAGATAACGAAAGTGACTGAGGGCCTAAAGAAGAACGACTTGAAGTCTGGCGAGCGCATTGTCGTTGTCGACAACATTAATGGTAAAGAATCTGAAACCCGCTACAAAATAATTCAGCATTACGATGGCGCGACACTCGTGCGTGCATTCCCTGTTACCGGGCGAACTCATCAGATTCGTGTTCATTGCCAAACGAAGGGGCACCCAATAGCGTTTGATCCCAAATATGGCTCCGAACCATTTGACGAACAAATGAAAGACGCAGGCTTAAATCGCTTATTCTTGCATGCCACCAGCATCGAGTTTACGCACCCGAGGACAGAGAAGCGTCTGAAAGTTGAAGCACCCCTGGATAATGTATTAGCTAATACGCTAAAGCAACTAAGTAAAACGACTAAATAAAGCAAAATCGTAATTGCTATTAATACCTGAAATAGAACAGTTAATGACAAACTATCAACTTTATATTTTTGATTGGGACGGTACTTTAATGGACTCCATAGGTCGTATCGTTTCGTCACTACAAATTGCCGCTGAGCAAATAGGATTAACGCCAGTTAGTGATGCTGAAGCAAAAAGCATCATTGGTCTAAGTTTATCAGTCGCATTGCAGCGCCTCTATCCAGGCATTGAGCAACAAGATGAGCAAGCATTAATAGAAGCGTACAAGCAGCAATTTCTGTTTGATAACCATGTACCTGCACCATTGTTTGAACACAGCATTAGTCTGTTAACTATGTTAAAAACGCAAGGTAAGCTAACGGCTGTTGCAACAGGTAAAGCGCGACGAGGGCTTAATCAAATGTTGCTCGATACTGACACTAAGCATTTATTTGATTTCACGATTTGTGCTGACGAGTCGGAATCTAAACCTTCACCTCAAATGCTTAATAGCGTGTTACGAGAATTGTCGGTTCCAATTGAAGATGCTGTGATGGTGGGTGACTCAATTCATGACCTAACAATGGCGAACAATGCTGGAATGGATAGCGTAGGGATAACCTTGGGTGCTGATAGCAAGGATGTGTTGCAATCATGTGAGCCGACTGCGATTGTCGACTCCATGATTGAATTAGGACATTTACTTACTGGTGTGCCAATACATCAATGTCAAAATGGTTAAGTAATTCGTATAGCTTAATCATAGGTAAACCAATTAAGCTATTAGGATCATCACCTGATAGCTTTTCGAATAAACAAATACCCAACCCTTCACTTTTAAAGCTGCCTGCGCAGTTTAATGGCATTTCTGCATTTACATACTGATCAATACTTTCTTTTGATAGTGTCTTAAAAAACACTTGGAAAGGTTCTACTATGGTTTTAGCCTCGCCAGATTCTGTATCTAGTACAGTCAATCCAGTAAGAAAGGTCACTGCTTGCCCGCTGAATGATGTTAACTGGGCAACGGCATTATCTATGGTATGTGGTTTACCGAGAATACGGTCTTGGTGCACTGCCACTTGATCAGAGCCTATAATAAGTGCATCTGAATGGTTGTTGGCACAGGCTTGTGCTTTTTCTAAAGATAAACGCGCGACCAGTTGTTCAGGCGTTTCATCTTTTAACGCTGATTCGTCGATATCAGGTTTGTCACAGGTAAATGAAATATTGAATTTTTCGAGCAGTGCTCGTCTAAAAGGAGAGGTCGACGCGAGGACGATTTTCTTCATTATTTGTACATCTTTTTAGCTATGGATAGCCTATAGTGTATAGATTCTGAGTTTTTAAGCAAAAAGCTTAAATTTCTTTTGACACCTGATAACAACAGCTTTATTATTCGCGCCCTATGCAGAACCTTAAGCTACCAGTAACGATAGACCCGTACAAAAGTGCTCAACGAAGACTTGAGTGTGAAGGGGTTTTTAAGTTAGCGGAAATGAGCCGATTACTCGAAGCGTGTGAAAGCACAAGTGAGTTAATTGAAGTAAGTTTTCAGTTTGATGTGGATGAACTTGGCCTGGTTGTTATATCAGGTAAAGGCTCGGCATCAGTAGGGCTGATTTGCCAACGTTGTAATGACGAGTTTGCGCAAGTCTTAGAAATTGATTTTCAATTTAGCCCGGTTAAAAATGCAGAAGGTGCTGCTGATTTGCCGTCATATTATGACGCAATCGAATTAGATGAAAATGGTGAAGTTAACTTGCGAGAGTTAGTGGAAGACGAGTTACTACTTGCGATTCCGTTAATTCCAAGGCATGAACTCAATGACTGTAAGGCTGATGCCGACAGCACATGGGGTGAACTGCCAGAAGAGCTTGATAAGCCAAATCCATTTGACGTATTGAAACAACTCAAGTAGTTATATTTTAGTTAGCAACCGATTTTAGGAGTTAGGCTATGGCAGTTCAAAAGAGCAAAAAGTCTCGTGCAAGACGCGGTATGCGCCGTTCACACGATGCATTAACAGCAGAAAATTTATCAGTTGATCCAGTATCTGGTGAAACTCACCGTCGTCACCACGTAACGGCTGACGGTTTCTACAAAGGTGTTAAAGTTATCGCTAAATAGTCATTCGACTTAAGCGAGACACAGCTTTGAATAATCTAACCATTGCGTTAGATGTTATGGGGGGCGACAAAGGCCCCCTTATAACGATACCAGCAGCAGTAATGGCGGTAGAACACCTACCTTCGTTAACGCTCATTCTATGTGGTGATAAACACACCATCGAGCAGCACTTAAAACGCTGCAACGCTTCAAATCATCCACGATTAAGAATTCAGCACACCACTCAAGTAGTGACCATGTGTGAAAAGCCATCACTTGCCATGCGCAGCAAGAAAGACTCTTCAATGCGTGTTGCAATTAATCTTGTTGATGAAGAAAAAGCACAAGCCTGCGTGAGTGCAGGTAATACCGGAGCATTATTTGCTACCGCTCACTTTGTATTAAAGACCTTACCTGGTGTCGAGCGTCCTGCGCTTATCTCTTCCCTTCCTACTCGTGACCAAGACAAGCACGTTTTTATGCTTGATTTAGGCGCTAACGTCTTTTGTCATGCCGAAGTACTCTATCAATTTGGTTTGATGGGGGCAGTCATGGCGGAACAAGTCGACGGACTTAACAAGCCGCGAGTTGCATTGCTTAATATGGGTGAAGAAGACATCAAAGGCAGTGATCACATCAAGCTAGCTGCTGCGCAGCTAGCAGAAAACCCAGATATCAATTATGTCGGCTTTGTGGAAGGTAATGACATCTTTAGCAACAAAGCAGATGTTATCGTTTGTGATGGCTTCGTGGGTAATGTCGCACTGAAAACTTGTGAAGGCGTTGCTAATTTAGTCTTCGAAAAAGTAAAAGAAATCTTTGAAAATAACGTTGTGGCGAAAATATTAGGGCGTTTTTTAGCCCCAACGTTAAAAAAACTGTTTAAATCCTTGAACCCCGACCAGTACAACGGCGCAAGTTTGATAGGATTGCGGGGCATTGTGGTCAAAAGCCATGGCAATGCAAATTCGCAAGCTTTCTTTACCGCTATTATGGAAGCGGTAAAAGAAGTAGAAAGACAGGTTCCAATAAAGATAACAGATAAACTGGAACAAGGATTAAACCTAAGGCCCTAAACAACATATGTATTCGAAAATAATAGGCACCGGCAGTTACTTCCCTTCAAAAGTAAGATCTAATAAAGATTTAGAAAAACTAGTAGATACCACTGGTGAGTGGATTACAGAAAGAACTGGCATTAAAGAGCGCAGAATATCTACTGAAGAAGAAAATGTTGGTGTAATGTCAGCTGAGGCTGCGAAGAAAGCCATCGAAATGGCTGGTATCGACAAAGCTGACATCGACATGATTATTGTCGGCACAACCAGTTCACACGCTGATTTACCTAGTGCAGCCTGTTTTGTACAAAAGCACCTTAATATTCCTCATATCCCAGCATTTGATATCGCCGCGGCTTGCTCTGGTTTTATCTATGGTTTGAGTGTTGCGGATCAGTATATTAAGTCTGGCATGGCTAAGCGTATTTTGCTTATTGGTGCTGACGTGTTATCTCATTTATGTGATCCGGAAGATCGTAGTACAATCATTCTATTTGGTGACGGTGCAGGTGCTGTCATATTAGAGGCTTCAGAAGAGCCAGGTGTATTATCTACGCATATTCATGCTGATGGTAACTATGGCGCACTACTGGGCGCTGATTCACCAAAACGTGGTGAACCTTTAACGGAAGAAAAAGCCTACATTTATATGAAAGGTAATGAAGTATTCCGTTTTGCGGTTTCTAAATTGAGTGAGATTGTGGAAGAAACATTAACCGCAAACAATATGCAGAAATCTGATATTGACTGGGTAGTCCCGCATCAAGCAAATTTACGCATCATTAAGGCTACAGCGAAAAAGCTTAGCATGCCTATGGAGCAAGTTGTGGTTACCCTTGATAAACATGGCAACACATCTGCAGCAACAATTCCAACAGCACTTGATGAAGCTATTAGAGATGGCCGTATTCAGCGTGGTCAAACATTATTACTAGAAGCCTTTGGTAGTGGATTTACCTGGGGCTCGGCACTAGTTAAATACTAATTCTACTTAATTCTGTTTATATACTGAAAATTCATGTGGTAAATCAGCCACATGAATTAAGCTGTAATAAAAACAGATTAATGTATAAAACATTTTAAACTTATAAATTAGGTCACAAAATGCAAAATAATTTAGCGTTTGTTTTCCCAGGTCAAGGGTCACAAACAGTTGGCATGTTGAAAGACTTTGCTGACAACGAAATTGTTCAAACGACATTCGCAGAAGCTTCATCTGCTTTAGGTTATGACTTATGGCAGTTAGTGGCAGAGGGTCCCGAAGAAAAGCTTAATTCTACAAATCATACGCAGCCTGCACTTTTAACGGCAAGTGTCGCACTTTGGCGCTTATGGCAGTCAAAGAGTGATGTTGAGCCAGCATATTTAGCGGGTCACAGTTTGGGTGAATATTCTGCACTTGTATGTGCAGATGTATTGTCGTTAACTGATGCAGTATGCCTTGTTGAAAAGCGTGGTGAGTTTATGCAAGCGGCAGTACCTGAAGGTGTTGGCGCAATGGCTGCAGTCATTGGTTTAGACGACCAAGCAATCATTGATGCATGTGCGCAAGCGGCGGAATCACAAGTTGTATCAGCAGTTAACTTTAACTCGCCAGGCCAAGTGGTTATTGCTGGTAACGCAGAAGCAGTAGCAAAAGCGGGTGAATTGTGTAAAGACGCTGGTGCTAAACGTGTATTACCATTACCGGTTAGCGTGCCATCACATTGTGCATTGATGGAACCTGCGGCTGAAAAGCTTACAGAAGTTTTTGCGTCTGTGTCGTTTAACCACCCAAGTATTCCAGTGGTTAACAATGTCGATGTAGCGATTGAAAACGATATCGACAAAATTAAGTCAGCACTTGTTCGTCAGCTATACAGCCCAGTGCGTTGGACTGAAACAGTGCAATACTTAAGTGAAGCGGGTGTTGAGAACTTATTAGAAGTTGGCCCTGGAAAAGTATTACAAGGCTTAATGAAGCGAATTGATAAGTCTTTGACTTGTGTTGCAGTTAACGATAATGCAACCTTAGATAAAGCCAAAGAATTAGTATAACGAAACGCTAAGTTGGCGTTTTACAACAGGAAATAGTATGTTTTTATTAGAAGGTAAAGTCGCGTTAGTAACAGGCGCGAGCCGTGGCATTGGTAAAGCGATTGCGGTGCAATTGCAATCAATGGGTGCAACGGTATTAGGCACTGCAACTTCAGAGCACGGTGCTGAAAATATTAGTGGCTATTTAGGCCAAGGTCATGGTTTAGTATTAAACGTTACCAGTGATGATTCTATCAATGCGATGTTTGACAAGATCAAAGCAGAGCATGGCGGTGTAGACATCTTAGTGAATAACGCTGGTATTACGCGTGATAATTTGATCATGCGCATGAAAGATGAAGAATGGAACGATATAATTGACACCAACCTATCATCTGTATTTAAAATTAGTAAAGCGGTGTTGCGTCCAATGATGAAAAAGCGCGACGGCCGTATTATTAATATTGGTTCAGTGGTCGGCACTATGGGGAATGCAGGTCAAGTGAATTATGCAACGGCGAAGGCAGGCCTATTAGGCTTTACTAAGTCGTTAGCTCGAGAAGTTGCTTCTCGTGGCATTACTGTAAATACCATTGCTCCTGGTTTTATCGATACCGATATGACACAAACGCTTACAGATGAGCAAAAAGAAGGTATTTTCTCTCAGGTACCAGCAAATCGCTTAGGTAAACCTGAAGAGATCGCTAGTGCGGTAGCGTTTTTAGCATCTGATGCTGCAGCCTATATTACAGGCGAAACGCTACATGTTAACGGCGGCATGTACATGATTTAACAAACGATTGCTAGACTTGTTTCTAGCAGCCGTTTGAGTATAAATATAACGTCGCCATGAGGTTAGACCAGAAGTAAAACTCAAATTAGTTGCTTGCATGGTTAACTTTAGGCGAATACACTACACGCAATTTGCAAAATTGCATATTTTAGTAAAGGAAACAAAATGAGTACTATCGAAGAACGCGTAAAAAAAATTACAGTTGAACAGTTAGGTGTAAGTGAAGATGAAGTAACGAACGAAGCTTCTTTCGTTGACGACTTAGGCGCTGACTCACTAGATACTGTTGAATTGGTGATGGCGTTAGAAGAAGAGTTTGATACAGAAATTCCTGATGAAGAAGCAGAGAAGATTACCACTGTACAAGCTGCAATCGATTACGTAACAGCTAACCAGTAATCTATAAATCAGGCGGTCTTTACCGCCTGATTACTTTCTATCGAATACACCTCGTTTTTAAACGAACTATAATTACCTTTCTTACATAAATACTATCGGAGGCAACTCTTCCTATGCGACGTGTTGTAGTAACCGGTCTTGGTATGTTGAGCCCATTGGGCAACTCTCCAGAATCTACTTTTGAAGCTTTACTAGCAGGCAAAAGCGGTATCAGCATGATTGATCATTTTGATACTGAACAATACCCAACGAAATTTGCTGGCTTAGTGAAAGACTTCAATGTTGAAGATTACATGCCGAAAAAAGACGCTAAAAAAATGGATTTATTTATCCAATATGGTGTGGCTGCGGGTATTCAGGCGCTAAAAGACTCTGGCTTAGAAATTAACGAAAGCAATGCTCCTCGTGTTGGCGTTGCCATTGGTTCAGGTATCGGTGGTTTAGGTCTTATTGAAGAAAACCATGAGAAATTACTTAAATCAGGACCTCGTAAATTATCGCCATTTTTTGTGCCATCAACGATCATCAATATGATCGCGGGTAACTTATCTATCATGTATGGCATGAAAGGACCAAATATCTCTATCGTGACGGCGTGTACTAGTGGTGTACACAATATTGGTCATGCTGCACGTATGATTGCCTACGGCGATGCTGATGCCATGGTAGCTGGTGGTGCTGAAAAAGCTTCTACTCACCTAGGCATGGGCGGTTTTGGCGCTGCGCGTGCTTTATCAACTCGTAACGATGACCCGCAAAAAGCTTCTCGTCCATGGGACAAAGACCGCGATGGTTTTGTTTTAGGTGACGGTGCTGGTGTTGTAATGCTTGAAGAATTAGAGTCAGCTAAAACACGTGGCGCTAAAATTTATGCTGAGCTTGTTGGCTTCGGTATGAGCGGTGATGCTTATCATATGACATCTCCACCACCAAATGGTGATGGTGCGGCAGCAGCAATGCAAAATGCTATCAACGATGCAAAAGTGCCAGTTGAGAAAATTGGTTATATCAATGCCCATGGTACATCGACACCAGCTGGTGACATTGCAGAGACCAATGCGGTTAAATCAATATTTGGTGAGCATGCTCAAAGTGTTATGGTTGGTTCGACAAAGTCAATGACAGGTCACTTATTGGGTGCTGCCGGTGCGGTTGAAGCAATTTTTACTATTCAAGCGATTGCTGAGGGTAAAGTACCGCAAACGATTAACCTAGAGAACCCAGACGAAGGATGTGATCTTGATTACATCACAGATGGCGCACGCGAAGTTGACCTAGAGTACGCTCTATGTAACTCATTCGGTTTTGGTGGCACTAACGGCTCTTTACTGTTTAAAAAGTTCGTAGATTAAACGTCCAATAATTAATCAAGCAAGGTTTCCTATTGAAATTTCGCTTGATATCAAGATATTAAGCCTGAATACTTATGGTATTCGGGCTTTTTTATGTTTGTGTATCGGGTAAATGCTTCATTCTGAGATTTATAACAGCGATCAAATGTCACTACCGCTAACAGAGCGCAGTGCAGCTTATGGTGATGGTGTATTTACCACAGCTAAAATCGTTGACGGCAAAATAGAAGCCTTGGATAAGCACCTTGAACGCTTATCGCTTAGTTGCGCCAAATTAGCTATTCCAATTAACGACGAAGGGCTCAACGCTCATCTTATAAAGCTCGCTAGCGCGCACCAACTTGCAGTGTTAAAAGTGATGGTCACAGCAGGTGAGGGTGGACGTGGCTATTCGCGCAAAGGGTGTTGCTCAGAAAAAATACTGATAACCGTGCATGAATATCCTAATCATTATAAAGCTTGGCAAGAGAATGGCATCGTGCTTGGCAAGGCCGATACGCAACTGGGTATTAACCCTCAACTTGCGGGCATCAAACACCTAAATCGTTTGGAGCAAGTATTGGTTCGAGCTGAATTGGACGAACGCCAAGAAGACGATTTATTGGTATCCAATTGCCAAGGGAACGTTATTGAGGTCAGTGCCGGTAATATATTTTGGTATGATGCTGCCAAGCAGCAGTGGCAAACCCCGTCTTTGACTAACTCTGGTGTGGATGGCTTAAAGCGCCAAGAAATATTAAACAAGATACCTAATTGCGCAATTGTTGAAACGTCAATTGACCAGCTCATCGATGTTAATGCCATGTTTATCTGTAATTCTGTGATGGGCGTAGTACCTGTTTCTCGCTTTATCGACAACGAGATGAATGTCGAAATCGTCAATAACGCAATAAACGAATTTAACTTATGAAGAAATTCCTGATAGCGCTATTAATTTGTGTAACTAGCATTTTATTGGTGGCGAATTGGCAAATGCAGTCGAGCTTAGATCAATCAGTAACGGATGAAAGTAAGTTGCTCACCGTTACTGCTGGTGCCTCAATGAACAGTTTCTCCAAACAATTGCAAAAAGAAGGCTATATCGATAACCGCTTTTGGCTCAGAGTGTATGCCCGTTTGTTTCCCCAAAAAGCCTTAATCAAGGCGGGTACATTTGAAATTACAGAACAGGATTCATTACGCTCGCTGCTGGCAAAGGTGGTGAGTGGAAAAGAGCATCAATTTTCGATGACCTTTATTGAAGGTAGCCAATACAAAGAGTGGCTAAAGAAGATTAGAGCACTACCAAGCATCAAGCATTCATTACCTGAAAAGATCACAGGTGAACAGTTAAGTAAGCTAATTGGTATATCAGCACAAAACCCTGAGGGATGGCTATTCCCAGATACCTATGCATATATACAAGGTACGACTGATATTAGTTTATTAAAACGTGCGCATCAGCGCATGGAAGCAACGCTTGCGGAGCTATGGCAACAACAGGCAGTAGACTTGCCCTACGACTCGCCGTATGAAGTATTGATCATGGCTTCAATTATCGAGAAAGAAACAGCTGTATTGGCTGAACAGCCGCTAATCGCCGCTGTGTTTATCAATCGACTACGCAAGAAAATGCGCCTTCAAACAGACCCTACCGTCATTTACGGCTTGGGAGAGCGATATCAGGGCGATATTACCAGAGCACACTTAAGAGAAAAAACAGCGTATAATACTTACCGCATTAATGGGCTACCTCCAACGCCAATCGCAATGCCGGGTAGGTCCGCTATCGAAGCGGCACTAAATCCAGCAGACTCTGACTATTTATATTTTGTCAGTAAGGGAGATGGTAGCCATTATTTTTCGAAGACGTTGCAAGAGCACAACAAAGCAGTACGAAAATATCAATTAGGGTTAGACGAATGACACAAGGCAAGTTTATTGTCATTGAGGGAATGGAA
Source organism: Thalassotalea sp. (assembly GCA_022448425.1). GTDB lineage: Bacteria > Pseudomonadota > Gammaproteobacteria > Enterobacterales > Alteromonadaceae > Thalassotalea_F. The sequence goes on from JAKVCY010000002.1 coordinate 39,395, forward strand.
GGCGCTGGTAAATCATCAGCTATCTCCGTTATCACAGAATACTTAGCAGAAAAGGATATTGCTTTTAAGCAAACTAGAGAGCCAGGCGGAACACCGTTGGCGGAACAATTGAGAACAATTGTTAAATCTGCAAAACACGATGAACAGCTTACGCAAGAAACCGAATTATTGCTGATGTACGCTAGCCGCAGTCAGTTGCTCGCCAACGTTATTCAACCTGCACTTTCTGAAGGCGACTGGGTTATCGGCGACCGTCACGACCTTTCGTCGCGAGCTTATCAAGGCGGTGGCCGTGGTATTGATGATCAGATCATGGAAACTATCGCTAACGTTACACTAAAAGGTTTTAAACCGGATTTAACCCTGTATTTAGATATCGAGCCTCAAATTGGCCTTGCTCGAGCTCGAGCTCGTGGTGAGCTAGATCGCATTGAGTTGGAACAAATCGACTTTTTCGAACGAGTACACAAAAAATATCAGTCATTAGCTAACGCTGATGACACCATAGTAACCGTTGATGCCAGCCAAGAGATGCCTAAAGTACATCAAGACATTCGACAGGCGCTCGACAACTTCTTTGAAAGTATGGCTTAGTGATGATGACTTCTACAGCGGTATGGATTTCAAATTAACGTGAACATTAGCGCTTCAGCACACTGGCTTAAAGAGCATCAACAAAAGTTAACGCAACAGTTAGTATCTGGTCGTATGCCCCATGCGCTATTGATTGTTGGCGCAAGTGGCAGTGGCAAGAGCCAGCTTATTCAGTGGTTAAGTCATGTCGTCAACTGCCTTCATCCAGTGCGTGAAGGTGACACTGGTATTGTTCTAGCGTGTAAGCAATGTAAGCACTGCAAGTTGCAATCAAGCGATACATTCCCTGATTTGCTCGAACTTGATAGATCTGAGAATACGATTAGCGTTGATAGCGTGAGAAGTGCGTCACGATTTTTAGAGAGCAAAGCCCAAATTGGTCATCATAAAGTTGTGGTTGTAGAGCGAGCTGAACGCATGTCGGTTGCAGCATCTAATGCATTGTTAAAGACGCTTGAAGAACCTACTGCTGGCAATTTGTTGGTATTAAGTGCTAACAATATTGAGCATTTACTGCCGACTATTATTAGCCGTTGCCAACTTATCGAGATTAGACCTAGCCTGCAGCAGCTGACACAGAATCATCCGCAGCATGCAAATATCAATATTAGCTACTTACCTGAACTGACAGATCCTTCTTTGGCGGAGGCATTTCAGGCGTATTGCCTTGCGATGGCGCAAGCTTTAGACAACATTCAGCAATGGCAATTATTTGAGCAACAACTCACTGAGCAAGAGCGGGGACTTTTGTGGTTAGAACGTATCGTTTATTTGGCGCAAAGATCTCTGGGGTCTTCTCAGTCTGCCGATGAATCGAGTTTACCTGTTGTGCAAAAACTGGCAGCAACGCTTGATTTTGATTCGCTTATCAAGGTTTTTCAGTTAATATTGGAGCTTAACCGACATTTAGCTGATTACCCGCAAGCTAATGCTGCGATGTTAAAGCAACAATTGGCAACTACTTTATTTACTCTTATTTCGGGCACAGAATAACATCATGGAAAGCTTACATTTAGAATTTGTATCAGAACGAGATTTGTACCAAGCTTACATGCCATTTTTAAAACAAGGCGGCTTGTTCGTTCGTACGTCCGAGTATTTTGAGCTTGGCACTGAGATCTCCCTAGACGTGATGCTGCCAGACTCCTTAGAAACGTCAAATGTTGAAGGTGTTGTTTGTTGGTTAACGCCTGTAGGAGCACAAAACGGCACGCCAGCAGGTGTTGGTGTTAGCTTTATTAAAGACCCTGAAAATGTGCGTGCGCAAATCGAAAAAGTTATTGCACGACACTTAAACTCTTCCGAGCCTACGCTCACTATGTAATGCAAATTTAGGTGTATTTTGTATATAGATTCCCACTGTCATTTAGACCGTCTCGATTTAACTGAATTTAATCACAATATTGATAACGTAGTAGCCAATGCAAGCGCCGCAGGTGTTAGCAAGATGCTATGCGTTAGCGTTACGCTTGAAGACTTTCCTTCGATGGTTGAGAAAACTCAAGCCTATGACAATGTTATGCTCACGTGTGGTGTACATCCGTTAAACCAAGAACATGTAACGAATATAGACCAACTGCAGTCTCTAGCTTCTCATGAGCGAGTTATCGCTATTGGTGAAACTGGCTTAGATTACTTCTATGCACCAGAAACTAAACAATTGCAGCAAGATGCATTTGTTAAACACATTCATGTGGCGAAGCACCTCAACAAACCTTTGATAATACATACGCGTGACGCTAGAGAAGATACGTTAAACACGTTTCGACAAGAGCAAGCAGATCAAGTAGGTGGAATCTTGCACTGCTTTACCGAAAGCTGGGAAATGGCGAAAGCTGCAATTGATATGGGCTTTTATATTTCATTCTCTGGCATCGTAACGTTTAAGAATGCTCACGAGCTACGCGAAGTAGCGAAGAAGGTGCCAGCAGATCGCTTTCTTATCGAAACTGACTCGCCGTATTTAGCACCGGTTCCTCACCGAGGTAAGCAGAATCAACCAGCCTTCGTTGTAGAGGTTGCTAAACACCTTGCAAGTATTCGCGGTGAATCTGTTGATGCTATTGCCGAACAGTCTACCAATAACTTTAGTCAGCTGTTTAATCTAAGTTAAACAACATCATTAAACGTGGGCTGTTGAAACCCCAAATAAAGCAGTAGATAAAAAAGAACCCGAAAAAAATCCTTTTTCGGGTTCCAGGGGAATGGCTCAAAGAGGTTGAGCCGTGCGCTAATTAACTACTATTTACCCAATTGTTAGCTGTGTGGTTAGTTGAGACTCATTGGAGTCTTAACTCTCTTCGACCACTTTAGCTACCTTACTTTCAAGACCAATAAATGTGCGAGCATTTTGATGTTAAGAATTGGTTAAATATTGAGCTAATGTAAATAAGTGTAGTGCAATATTTGCGCATTGCTAGAAAATATTTAAAAAAATATAAGCTTATGTTTTTATTTGATTAATTTCTGACTTTTGGGAAAAGCGCCTATTGCTAAATTGCCTTTAATCCACTGGCTGTCCACGGTTAGTGCACAGCTTATCTACAGCCTAGGTTTCATGGTGTTTTTATGCCATGATGGACCAAATAATTACAAAAAGATGACGCTTTGTGTTAAATAAAATCTGGATTAGCTTCTTCTTCATCGCCTTCTTTTCCGCTTTATTTCAATGGCTATTTAATGGTGACGGCGACATATTCGCTCGTATAATTAATAGCGTCTTTGATATGTCTAAAGTTACTGTAGATATTGCCATCGGACTCATTGGTATTTTGAGCTTTTGGCTAGGCATGATGAAAGTCGCCGAAAAAGCGGGTGTCATTAATAAACTCTCTCACTGGATTTCACCGCTGTTTACGCGTTTAATGCCTGATGTTCCCAAAGGTCACCCAGCAATGGGATCAATGACAATGAATCTATCTGCAAATTTTCTAGGGCTTGATAACGCAGCTACACCACTTGGCCTCAAAGCCATGAAAGACTTACAAAGTCTTAATCCAAATAAAGATACGGCAACAGACGCACAAATATTATTCTTAGTATTAAACACCAGTTCTGTCACCCTGTTTCCAATTGCCGTATTTGTCTATCGTGCTCAACAAGGTGCTGCAAATCCAACCGATGTGTTTATTCCGATCTTGTTGGCAACATTTGCCTCGAGCTTCGCAGGTTTATTGGTGGTAGCGTATAAACAAAAAATTCAATTGATGCAAAAAGTCGTGCTGCTTTATTTCAGCGCAGGTATTGCTGTACTTTTAGCATTGATCATTTACTTTGCACAATTGTCAGCTGATGCACTATCTTCTCAGTCTTCTCTGCTAGGAAATGCACTTATCTTTGGGACCATCATTGCTTTTATTTCCGCTGCCATGTACCGCAAGGTAGATGTTTATGATGCCTTTATTTCTGGTGCTAAAGAGGGATTTGAAACCAGTATCAAGCTGATTCCATATTTACTCGCCATGCTCGTTGCCATTGGCGTTTTACGTGCCAGCGGTGCACTAGACTTAATTGTGGACATTTGTAGAACGGGACTTGCTTTACTGGGCTTTAATACCTTGTTTGTCGATGCGCTGCCGACAGCATTCATGAAACCGCTAAGTGGCTCTGGCGCTCGCGCCATGATGATAGAAACCATGAATAATCATGGCGCCGACTCCTTTGCCGGAAGACTAGCGTCAATTATGCAGGGCTCCACAGAGACTACGTTTTATGTACTCGCTGTTTATTTTGGCTCTGTTGGTATCAAATATACCCGACATGCAGTTACTTGTGGTTTGATAGCCGACGTATCAGGTATGGTTGCTGCGATTGGTGTTTGCTACTGGTTCTTTGGCTAGCTATTGCGCGTTAGATTTTGGTGCTACAAAGCGAACTCAATAAACAGCGAATAAAATGAAGTAGCTCATATCTGACCTTACAATTTCGATGTATAGGTTTGGACTTCATCTGACTGGTAGCTATGAGCGATAAACGGACGTTAGGATTTTTCTACAGCAGCCCTAATAGCTGCGCTAAATTTTATGTGCATCGATACAGTTATAAGTGAATTTTCCGATAATTATATCAATTGGCTGGTTATGTAAATCATAAACATTCTCGGTTATCCCAATTCTCGTTTTCTCCAAGTCAAAAAGCCGTTGAGTGTTTAAATTAAAGTTGATAACGTACTAATATATTTAAATAAAAATTATTGGTGTTCATTTTTTAGCAATGATTCACAATCGGGATAGTCGGGAACGCTCACTAATACACTGTTAGTACCCAAGGAGAAAACTTGAAGTCTATTTTATACATCCTAGTTTTGGTTCCATTCGCTCTAATCGCATCTGAAACAAAATTTGCTGAACTCGATGGGTTTGAAGTCGAATATCAAATCTCTGGTTCAGGGCAGCCTATAGTAGTTTTAGAAGCAGGCAGTGGTGCTGCTTTATCTGATTGGAACCCAGTTTATAAATCTATTTCATCTAAGTTTACAACAATTCGTTATTCAAGAGTTGGTAACGGTAAATCTTCGAAGACAGCACAGCACTTTACTTCAGGTTTGTATGCACAACAATTGAATCAATTACTAGATATCTTGGATGTAGATTCCCCGTTCATGCTTGTTGCTCATTCTTATGGGGGCAGCATTGCAAGGGACTTCGCAGCATCCTACCCACAAAGATTGAAGTCATTGCTTCTAATTGACCCTTCATCTGAACACGATGTAGATATTCTCCGAGCTATCGACCTCGAAAAAGGTAATAAAGAAATAGAACAAATAAAGCTCGACGACATGAGAAATGGGATGTCGAATGTATACTTAGATTTCTGGAGTAAACGTCCTTTGCCAGATTATCCTCAAATTCCAGATATCCCACTAACTGTAATCGTATCTGTTAAAACAATGGAAAACCCTCCAAGCTTATTCTTTACAGATACCGGAAGAAAAATGTGGGGTGAATTATGGAGTGATTGGGCAGGCCAATTTCCCAGGGGAGAAGTCGTACTCACTGCTAATAGCGGGCACCACATACAGTTCGATGAGCCAGATTTAGTAATAAAAGAGTTAATCAAGCTCATCGATAGATCGCATGGGGACCAACAAGGCGCTTAATACGTATGTCACTGCGTGTCATACTGGGACAAATACGCGGCGCGGCTTCGCCATTATCGCGCCGCATATTTACTCGTTAGCTGCATCGAATATGCTAGTTTTCTCTACATGATAAAATAATAAAAGGAAGTTTTTCTTATGAAAAAATTATCTATTTACCTCTTAGGTTTACTGTTGCTATTTGTATTATCTTTATGCTTTTTAAGTTGGCATACAGGTTCGGGAATTAGATTTTCAGATGGAAGATATTTAGGCTATTCTCCAAACACTAATGAATGGCTTATGTTCGAATACCAAAACATTCCAGTTTTGCATGATGGTCCATACGTATTTCGAAACAAAGGCAATCAATTTGCCAACTATATTACTGGGGATAAAAACTCACCTGCCAAACTCTCTCGTGTTGATATTAAAAATACCGTTTCGGTGACTGTAGATAATCAGTTCAATACTAACTTCACTGTTAACCTCAGAAATAGCTATCCTCGCTCAGAATTAGATATACCAAGCCCTGCTAAATATTTAGCAATTTCGGATATGGAAGGTAATTTTGATGCAATGATAGACCTTCTAAAATCAAACGGTGTAATAAACGATTCATTAGAGTGGAACTTTGGTTCGAGCCATTTAGTACTTATTGGTGATATGGTTGACCGAGGAAAAAATGTAGTTCCTTTATTATGGTTAATTTACAAGCTCGAAGCAGAAGCTAAGTCAGCTGGAGGCAATGTTCATTACGTTTTGGGAAATCATGAGCGTTACTTATTAGACGGTAGAGTCAAATCTGCAGCCAAAAAATATCATGGAACATTTAGGACTACAGGAATGTCACCTCGGGAATTATGGTCTAAAGATTCCGAATTAGGGAAATGGTTACGGAGTAAGCCTGTTATGTTAAAGGTTGGTGATACATTATTTGTGCATGGCGGCGTCTCGCCAAGAGCTTTGACCTACAACATGTCATTGGAAGATATAGATGCAGAAGCGAAGCGGAACTTTGTCATTGGCGATACAGTTAGGCGAAATATTGATAACAGTATTATTCATGGTTCTGACGGTCTTTTGTTCTATCGTGGTTTAGCAAAAAGTATGAGTGAATATGGACTTGGGGGCAAAGCTAGTTCAGATCATGTGAATAAAATACTGTCAAGGTATAATGTCAATAGAGTCGCGATTGGACATACTTTGGTGAGCAACATTGGTTATGACTACGATGGAAAAGTTTTACGTGTTGATGTTCCTCATTCAAGTGGCACTAGTGAAGCACTTCTAATGGAAAGAAGTTCATTTTGGGTGGTAGATAATAAAGGAAAAAAATCACCTTTGGGCAAGTTGTAAAGCAGCTAACAAAGGTTTTTAAGTCGGACAAATCACAGTTGGCTTCAGGAAAGCTCTCCATATGTGATACCTGACGAAAAATATCTCTTTTTTAAAAGGGGGCAGTGGAAGACCCAAAAAGACGGAAGTCGTCAATGGGTAGGTAAAGGCTACTGGGTGGATTCTAAAGTTATTGAGAATCTAAGACCTAGATAATGCGTGTATAATAAGACCATAAAGCTGGGTCCGTAGTAACTTGATCGGATCCGCTTTGTCTCCCATTTTAGCAAGCTGTTACTCGCCGCTTATGGCAGCGTCACCAACGGCTGATAATGGCATATTTCCTAACGCCGGATTTCATAGAGTTCAGTGAACTTAACATGACAGATAAAGTTAAGGTTTATTCAAATTAAGCCTATTCCGCTTGCTCTTCGTTTACATATTCCTACTTCAGTTCTACTAAATTTTCCTCAACGCCGTTTTCCTAGACATAATTCTCTTCAAAAAAGCTGGTTTGTTAATTCATGCCTTACAAACGTTAATCTTAATCAAATTGTCGACAATAATACTTTAGTTTAATTGACACATGAATTATTTGGGCTAGAATCAGGCTTAAAGTTATTAATTGTCGACAATGTTTATGTCTGCTAATCCAACTCAGCAACAACCAATCACCGCTGCCGATAAAGTTTTTCTGCAGTTACAACAGGCGATTGTTGAAGGTCAAATAGCGGCTGGTTCCAAGATCAGTGAACCAGAGTTAGCCAAACGTTACGACGTGTCTAGAGCGACGCTACGCGATGCTATTAGCCGTCTAGAGAAGTGCCACCTTGTTGAACGACAAGCTAATGTCGGTGCCCGTGTTGTCAATTGCACCGTTGAAGGTTTGCTTGATTTATACATCACACGTGAAGCGCTGGAAGGTATGGCTTGCCGACAAGCGGCAGAGAAAATGTCAAACGAAGAGATTGTCGACATGAAAGCCATGCTTGAACAGCACGCCAAAGCAAAAGCTCTCCAAGATGGTATTGCATATTACCAAGAAGAAGGTGATCTCGACTTTCATTACAAGGTCATCTTAGGTAGCCACAATCAGCAATTGATCAATATTTTATGTGGTCAGCTTTACCATTTACTCAGAATGTACCGCTGCCAATTTGGTATGAACAGCCCACGTGCAAGTAAGGCGTTCGACGAGCATTCAAGAATAATTGATGCCATAGCGGATAGAGACGGTGAATTAGCTGAAATCCTAATGCGTCGTCATATAGCGGCATCGCGAAAGAATATCGAAAATAAGATTGCGTTGATGGATGCAGAACCTGAGCAGTCAGAACAAACGCAACTCCAACTAATGCAACAACAAGCAAATTAAATCAGAGAGGACAAAACATGTCTGCAAGATTATCCCCAGGTAAAAAGTTTCGACTAGCACTCGATAACAATAAGCCACTACAAATTGTCGGCACAGTTAACGCATATTGCGCCATGATGGCAGAGCAATTGGGCCACCAAGCCATCTACTTATCAGGCGGTGGTGTAGCCAATGCATCATACGGATTACCTGATTTAGGTATGACATCACTAAACGACGTGATTGCAGATGTTCAACGTATCACTTCAGCGTCTAGTTTACCGTTAATGGTTGATATCGATACAGGCTGGGGCGGTGCATTTAATATTGCCAAAACGATTCAAGATATGGAAAAAGCAGGTGCCGCTGCAGTTCATATTGAAGACCAAGTCGCACAAAAGCGCTGTGGTCATCGTCCGAATAAAGAAATTGTCTCAACAGCAGAAATGGTAGATCGCATCAAAGCTGCAGTTGATGCACGTATTGATGACGATTTTTTCATTATGGCGCGTACAGATTCATTCGCACAAGAAGGCCTTGAAAAGGCGATTGAACGTGCTGAAGCTTATGTAGCAGCTGGTGCCGATGGCATTTTTGCAGAAGCTGTGCAAACCGAAGAACATTACCGTGCATTTGCTGAAGCGCTTGATGTACCTATTTTGGCTAACATTACTGAGTTTGGTAAAACCGAATTGTGGAATAAAGCGCAATTAGGAGAGTGGGGCTGTGCCATGGTGCTGTATCCACTTTCAGCATTCCGTGCGATGAACAAAGCAGCCGAATCAGTTTATAAAACATTACTAGCTGATGGTGACCAAAAAGCAGAAATCGACAACATGCAGACACGTATGGAGTTATATGATTACTTAGGTTACCACGAGTATGAACAGAAGCTTGATAGTCTGTTCGCTGAAGGTAAAAACAAATAATTTACTACGTCTTTATTGCTACTTTAATTGATATTTTTGTCGAGCATGCTCACCTATATTTATAGACTCTGTGTGTTCTCCGTAATCTCAATAAAACTAGCTGCAAATACGTTAGCAATATAAGAATCAATAATTAAATAACACAACAAGTTAATAGCTAAGGAATGCATTTATTGTGCGCAACCAATAAATCGTTCCGTAAGAGGAAGAGATAATGGTAGATAAAAAGTTGGGTGGAGCAGGCCTTCGTGGCCAGAGCGCAGGTGAAACTGCATTATGTACTGTAGGTAAAACAGGCTCAGGGTTAACTTACCGCGGCTATGACATTAAAGACCTTGCTGCAAATGCACAGTTTGAAGAAGTCGCGTACTTGCTGTTATACGGCAAGTTACCAACACAATCAGAGTTAGATTCATACAAGGCGCGTTTACGTGGTATGCGTACATTACCAGATGCGCTAAAAACAGTATTAGAGAATATTCCTAAAGATGCGCATCCAATGGATGTTATGCGCACTGGTACATCAATGCTGGGTAACTTGGAAACAGAAGCGACTGACTTCTCTGACCAACTTGACCACATCGACCGCATGTTGGCAATTTTCCCAGGTATGTTGAACTACTGGTACAACTATAGCCATAACGGTATTCGCATTGATGTTGACACAGGCGCAGACTCTATTGCTGAGCAATTCTTATGGACGCTTCACAATAAAAAGCCAGAGCCTTTGCATGTTGATGTAATGCATGCGTCATTAGTGCTTTATGCTGAACATGAGTTCAACGCATCTACGTTTACAGGTCGTGTTTGTGCATCAACGTTATCTGACATTCATTCAATTGTGACAGGTGCAATCGGTTCATTGCGTGGCCCTCTTCACGGTGGTGCAAACGAAGCTGCGATGGATATGATTGAGCAATGGCAAACCGCTGATGAAGCCGAAGAAGCAATGATGGGCATGCTGGCGCGCAAAGAAAAAATCATGGGCTTTGGTCATGCGGTTTACCGTGAGTCTGACCCACGTAATGCGATCATCAAAGAATGGTCTAAGAAGCTTTCTGAGCAGGTGGCTGATACACACCTTTATGCTGTATCTGAGCGCTGTGAAGCAGTGATGTGGCGTGAGAAGAAATTATTCTGTAACGCCGATTTCTTCCATGCATCAGCTTATAACTTCATGGGCATTCCAACGAAATTGTTTACACCGATATTTGTTTGTTCACGTGTTTCAGGTTGGACAGCGCATGCGATGGAGCAGCGTGCTAATAACCGTATTATTCGTCCGTCGGCTGATTATACAGGCCCAGACGCTCGCGACTACGTTTCTATCGAAGATAGAAACTAAACCGGAAGGCTATTTTTTCCGGTAGCGTCGTTACTGAGAAAATTTAATTACTCACATACTCTTTGTATGCTGCGTATTAAATTTTCTCAAAGCCTAGCTACCGACAAAACTATCGCTTCCTAAGTTCGGTTATTAATCAATACAAGATATCCGAAAGCCCAATGGGCATGTATTTTCTAATCATTAAAAATTGTAGGTAGATTATGAACTACGATTACCGCAAACCGCTTCCGGGCTACCAAGTTAATGGTGCTGGTGTCGACTTTTTCGACACGCGCGAAGCGTGTGAGGCAATTAAACCGGGTGCTTACGCTAAGCTTCCTTACACGTCACGTATTTTAGCAGAGCAATTGGTTCGCAAATGTGATCCCGCGAGCTTAACAGCATCGTTGGAACAAATTCTTAATACCAAGCGCGATTTAGATTTTCCTTGGTACCCAGCGCGAGTGGTGTGTCATGACATTTTAGGTCAAACCGCACTCGTTGATTTGGCTGGCTTGCGTGATGCAATCGCAGAGCAAGGGGGCGATCCTGCGAAAGTTAATCCAGTGGTGCCAACACAGCTTATCGTTGACCATTCATTAGCCGTAGAAGCAGCGGGTTTTGATCCTGGTGCCTTCGAGAAAAACCGCGCAATTGAAGATCGTCGTAACGAAGACCGCTTTCATTTTATTGAGTGGACTAAGACCGCATTTAAAAACGTTGATGTTATCCCTGCGGGTAACGGCATCATGCATCAAATTAACTTAGAGAAAATGTCACCGGTAATTCAAAACCGTGACGGTGTCTCGTTCCCAGATACTTGTGTCGGTACCGATTCTCACACTCCGCATGTTGACGCCTTAGGTGTTATCGCTATTGGTGTTGGTGGCCTTGAAGCTGAAACTGTGATGTTGGGACGCCCATCGATGATGCGTTTGCCAGAGATTGTTGGCGTTAAGCTGACAGGCCAACGTCAGCCAGGCATTACCGCCACCGATATCGTATTGGCGATAACAGAATTTTTACGTAATGAAAAAGTCGTAGGCGCTTATTTAGAGTTCTTTGGTGAAGGCGCGAGCTCGCTTTCTATCGGCGATAGAGCAACGATTTCAAATATGACGCCAGAATATGGCGCTTCTGCAGGTATGTTCTACATTGACGAACAAACTATCGACTACTTGAAAATAACGGGTCGAGAGCCTGAGCAAGTCGCTTTAGTAGAGACATATGCTAAGCATACCGGACTTTGGGCAGATGATTTAGCAACAGCTGAATACGAGCGAGTATTAGAATTCGATTTATCGACTGTCGGTCGCAACATGGCAGGTCCTTCGAATCCACACCGTCGTCTACCAACATCTGATTTGGCTGCTCGCGATATAGCAAAAGATTTAGACAAAGCAAAAGCGCAAGAAGAAAATGGCGAAATGCCAGATGGCGCAGTGATTATTGCCGCGATTACGTCTTGTACGAATACGTCTAACCCTCGAAATGTCGTTGCGGCTGGCCTTGTTGCTAAGCGCGCTAACGAATTGGGCTTAATTCGTAAGCCGTGGGTTAAATCATCATTTGCCCCAGGTTCAAAAGTAGCGAAGCTTTACCTAGAAGAAGCAGGACTTTTACCTGAACTAGAAAAAATGGGCTTTGGTATCGTGGCATACGCGTGTACTACTTGCAATGGTATGTCTGGCGCGCTAGATCCGAAAATCCAGCAAGAAATTATCGACCGTGACTTGTATGCAACGGCAGTGCTATCTGGCAACCGTAACTTTGATGGCCGCATTCACCCGTATGCTAAACAAGCATTCTTAGCGTCTCCACCATTGGTAGTTGCTTATGCCATTGCTGGTACTATGCGCTTTGATATCGAACAAGATGCATTAGGTTATGATGCGGATGGCAAAGCAATCACACTGAAAGATATTTGGCCTTCGGACGAAGAAATCGACGCAATTGTTGCTTCTGCTGTTAAGCCTGAGCAGTTTAAGAAGGTTTACACGCCGATGTTTGATTTAGGTTCGTTTGAACCAGCAGAGAGCCCGCTTTATGACTGGCGTGAAATGTCGACATACATTCGTCGTCCGCCATACTGGGAAGGTGCATTAGCAGGTGAACGTACCATGAGAGGTATGCGACCACTTGCGGTACTTGGCGATAACATCACTACTGACCACTTGTCACCGTCAAACGCGATTCTAGCAAGCTCAGCTGCAGGCGAATATTTAGCGAAGATGGGTTTACCAGAAGAAGACTTTAACTCCTATGCAACCCATCGTGGCGATCATTTAACTGCGCAACGAGCAACGTTTGCTAACCCTAAGCTTTTCAATGAAATGTGCCGAGACGATAACGGAGAGGTTATCCAAGGCTCATTAGCTCGAATTGAGCCAGAAGGTACACAATGTCGCATGTGGGAAGCGATTGAAACCTACATGGACCGCAAGCAACCATTGTGTATCATCGCTGGTGCCGACTATGGTCAAGGTTCAAGCCGTGACTGGGCAGCGAAAGGTGTACGCTTAGCAGGTGTTGAAGTTATTGTCGCTGAAGGATTCGAGCGAATTCACCGTACGAACTTAATTGGCATGGGCGTATTGCCGCTGCAATTTATCAATGATGAAACGCGTGAGACTTATGGTATCGACGGCACTGAAACGTTTGACGTGAAAGGGCAAACGTCGCCGGGTGGTGAGATGACTGTTGTTGTTAATCGCAGCAATGGTGAGTCAGTAGAAATTCCCGTTAAATGTCGATTAGATACAGCAGAGGAAGTTGTTGTACACGCGGCGGGCGGGGTGTTGCAGAAGTTTGCAGCCGACTTCTTGGAGTCTAATGTTTAAACGGCTATTTTAGTTTTCTGCGGTGTTGGTAGTGCTCATATACACTTGTACATTCCGCGTCACCGCCTAGCAGAATTCCTAAAATATCTCGTCAAAACATCAAACTCAAATTGACTAATTTAAATCGGTAAAGGCGGCTCAGGTCGCCTTTTTTAAGAAGTAGAAACAACTAATCGCAATGCAAAACAAAGTGTTTGAGAAGCGAAAGGAGAGATGTATGACATACTCACCACAAATAAAAATTCCTGCGACTTATATTCGCGGCGGTACCTCGAAAGGGGTATTCTTCAATTTGACAGATTTGCCTGAGCGCTGCCAAGAGCCGGGTGAGGCGCGTGACAATATGTTGCTACGTGTGATAGGTAGTCCAGACCCTTATGGTAAACAAACCGATGGTATGGGCGGTGCGACGTCAAGTACCTCTAAAACCGTTATCTTGTGTAAATCAACACAAACAGATCACGATGTTGATTATTTGTTTGGGCAAGTGGCGATTGACAAGGCATTCGTGGATTGGTCGGGTAACTGCGGCAATCTAACCGCAGCCGTTGGTTCATTCGCAATCTATTCGGGGCTTGTAGACCCTGAGCGAATTCCTGAAAATGGTGTTTGTACCGTCCGTATTTGGCAGAAAAATATCGAAAAGACCATCATCGCTCAAGTGCCTATCACTAATGGCGAAGTTCAAGAAACAGGTGACTTTGAGCTTGATGGTGTCACTTTTCCAGCAGCTGAAGTTCCCGTTGAATTTATGGCGCCAGTAGATCCGAGTGAAGCCATGTTTCCTACAGGGAACATCGTTGATGATCTAGAGGTGCCGGCTTTCGATTCGTTTGAAGGTGGTACGTTTAAAGCGACGATGATTAATGCAGGCATTCCTACAGTTTTCCTAAACGCAGATGAAATAGGGTATCAAGGTACTGAATTACAAGACGATATTAACAATTCAGATGACAAGTTAGCTTGGTTTGAAACAGTAAGGGCGCGTGGTGCATTGAAAATGGGCTTAATCAGTGAGCTAGATGAAGCAAAAACTCGCCAACATACACCCAAAATAGCCTTTGTATCGCCTGCCAAAGATTACACTGCCTCTAGTGGTAAAGAGATTGCCGAAGCTGATATTGATTTAAACGTTCGCGCATTATCGATGGGTAAACTTCACCATGCGATGATGGGAACGGCAGCAGTGGCAATTGGTACGGCAGCGGCTATCCCTGGAACGCTCGTTAATCTTGCTGCGGGTGGTGGCGACCGCCAATCAGTCGTATTTGGTCATCCATCGGGTACTCTAAAAGTTGGAGCCGAAGCTAGCAATAATAATGGTAGCTGGATTGTCGAAAAGGCCATTATGAGCCGCAGCGCACGTATCTTGATGGAGGGCTGGGTAAGAGTACCTGAAGATAGCTTTTAACCTTATCTGACAATTAATAATTGACTATCAACAATTAGTGTTCGTTGGTTGATAAATATGCCGTGTTTCATCAACACGGCTTTTTTTATAAAAACCTCTGCGATATTGGTATAAATCATTAATTCTTATGGTATTTTCCTCGAAATGTTCTTTGCTTGTTTTAGTCTGGAACTGTAAGACCACTGTTGATAATAAGACTTAAAAATACAACAGGACAAGAATAGCAAAAGCCCACTATTCAATGTTCACAACATAAGTAGTGGGCTTTTTTATGCCCCAGTAATAGTAACTTTGCCAGTGCACAGCTAATAACTTTAAGGGTCAATTGAATTAAATAGTTACGTTTGTACAAATGAACTTATAATTGTTGAACTTATCTTAGTTTTTAGGGATAAGTAGTGATGCGAGCAGGGATCGCGACTTATTTGATTAGTTACTCAGAATTTAATGGAATCAGTTTATGAACAAAACAGTGCTATTTAGCGGAGTGTTGGGCCTAACGCTCGCTCTTTTATTCTCATCCTCAACTTTAGCAGCAGAGGGGATTACAGTGGTCGGTAAAGGGACTGTAGACAAAGCGCCGGACCAATTCACCGTTAATTTTGTCATTGAAAAGCGACATGCGGTTTTGTCAAAAGCGAAGGCAGAGGTAGATAATAAAAAGCGCCTCTTGGTAGCAAGTTTGAAAGCGTTGAAGGTAAAAGAACAGGCAATCACTGATACACAACTTCAAATTACGCCAGTTTATCCAAGACGTGATAATAATGGCCGAGTTTACTTGAAAAGTAATGTTGAGCCGGGCAGGGAAGTTATAACAAGCGTATCGCCAAAGAAAAATGAATTAGATAATTTATATTTTGATGTTAGGCGCACTATAAATGTAAGTTTGGATGATATTAGTCTCTACGAAATTTTGCTTGATAAGGCGGTAAAGATTGGCGTAACACGTATTTCGCCAGTACAAAGTCAAATTAAAGATACAGAAGCACTATATCAACAAGCACTTGATTTGGCGGTTAAAAACGCTAAGGATAAAGCGACGCAAATGGCGGAGCAATTGGGGGTCAGTTTAGGCCGTGTCGTCACAATCAACGAGCATGGTTATCGTATTCCTGCTAAAGCAATGCGAGGTGCTGAAATGATGATGTCTAGCGTTGCCGATTCGAGTCATGTGGGCTTAAATAGTGTTAATGCAGAAGTAACTGTGACGTTTTCACTACAATAAGAATAATTTAGCTAAGTTTCATCGGAAAAGCTTTAATTTAGTGCGCTATCAAGGTATCTTTAGCGCCTTTTACAGGCTAATCTAATATCTTGATGGAAAAATCAGCATTTTACCAAGATTTAAATAAGCAAGTCGCAGCCGTAATAACGGGAGAAAGCGACTTGATCGCTAACATGGCTAATGTTAGCGCGATTTTGTTCGAAGTCCTTGAATACGTTAATTGGGCAGGTTTTTACCGTGTAGATGGTGAACAACTAGTACTGGGGCCTTTCCAAGGAAAAGTTGCATGTATTCGTATCCCATTCGGTAAGGGCGTTTGTGGGACTGCGGCGTCGACTGGTGAAACCCAGTTGGTAGCAGATGTGCATCAATTTGATGGCCACATTGCTTGCGATGCGGCAAGCAACTCAGAAATCGTTATCCCGGTTCGCGTTGGTGGTCAAATTGTAGCTGTACTTGATATTGATAGCGTTAAATATGATCGCTTTGACATTCAGGACCAGCAAGGTCTTGAGTCGATTGTTGCGCTAATTGAGGCGCAAACGGCGCAATAATGAAAGAATTTATTGTTATTCATGACTATTTAGTTTCAGAAGCCGTAGTAGGTGACTGGGATGGTCAAGGAGAGCTCGT
The DNA here is from genome assembly GCA_022448425.1 of Thalassotalea sp. Classification (GTDB taxonomy): domain Bacteria; phylum Pseudomonadota; class Gammaproteobacteria; order Enterobacterales; family Alteromonadaceae; genus Thalassotalea_F. The sequence goes on from JAKVCY010000002.1 coordinate 56,123, forward strand.
TGCTGAGCGCATAAATGAAATTTATCATACCCTGTATGATATGGCAGAAGAAGATATCGACCCTAACCAGTTACATCAAATTTTGGAATTGGTTTGGGAAACTTGGATTCCGCAAGAGGCGCTTCCAGAGTTAGATATGGACGATATATATGATTGGTGTCGACACGTTTTGTCGAATCGAGACCAATTTATTCAAGAGTAATTAAATCAAAAAGTTGTATTATGGAAACTAAACGTACTAGCAGCAAAGAAATTATTGCCTACTTAGCTGAAAAATTTCCTGCGTGTTTTAGCACCGAAGGTGCTGCTAAGCCTTTAAAAGTTGGTATTTTTAAAGATTTAGCGGAAGAGTTAGCTGATGACGAAAATGTTAGCAAAACACGTCTAAGACAAGCGTTGCGTCACTACACCAGCAGTTGGCGTTACCTTAAAGCGGTTAAAGCTGGCAGCTTCCGCGTAGATATCGACGGTAAAGACGCTGAAGAAATCGATCAAGCACAAGCGGACTATGCGGCTAATGCTTTGAAAGAAAGCCAAGAAAAGTTTGCTAACAAAAAACAGCAAGACAAAGCTGATAAAAAGCCTTATAAAAATAAGCCGAGCAGTACAAAACCTTCACGCGAGCGAAAAGCAAAGCAAAACTTCAAAGCGGTAAAAACACCTGCCAAGAAACCTGCAAAGCCTGCTAAACCCCTAAAATCTGTAGAATCAGCTAGTATTAAGGTAAGCCAGCAAGTGAAAGTTAAACTTGGTCAAGCACCAATGAACGCAACAATCACAGAAATAGCCGGCGAAGACGTTAGCGTACAACTCGATACAGGAATGGTGATTAAAACTCACATTCAAAATATTTTTACTGAGTAACACGAGGTAATAGGCATGCTTAAATTTTGTCATATCGCACTTGCCGTTTCACTAACTTTTTCTGCGACAGCGTTCGCAGATGAAGCGCTTCCTGAGTTAATACCAGAAAGTCAACACGTCACCGCAAGTAAGCGAATAACGGCTTTATATACGCGTGCCCACTACAAACCGGTAAAAATGAATGACGCGCTTTCCGAAGAGATATTCGATCGCTATATCAAACAGCTTGATTACGCGAGAAATGTATTTCTTGCGTCAGATATTGAAAAGCTATCAAAGCACAGTAAAGATTTCGACTCTGTTGTTGCTCGCGGCAAGCTTGATATCGCTTATGATATTTTTAACTTGAGCCTGCAACGTCGATTAGAGCGTTATGAATATGCGTTAACGCTATTAGACAAGCCGTTCGATTTCACGGTTGATGAAGAATATGTGTTTGATCGCGAAGACGCACCATATGCTAAGAACGTTGACGAGCTAAATGAGTTATGGCGTCAAAAGGTTAAGTATGACGCACTTAACTTAACGCTAGCAGGCAAAGAGTGGGAAAAAGTCCAAGAAATTCTGGGCAAGCGTTACCGCTATGCGATAAAGCGTTTGAAACAAAGTGAAAGTGAAGACGTCTTTCAGTTAGTGATGAACAGTTTCGCTCGTGTTGTTGAACCTCATACATCGTATCTGTCACCGCGAAATGCTGAACGTTTCCAAATGGAAATGAACCTATCGTTAGAAGGTATTGGCGCAGTACTACGAGCTGAGGAAGACTACACGGTTATTCAAAGCGTTGTAGACGGTGGCCCAGCAGACAAATCAAACCAATTGAAGCCTAAAGATCGCATTGTTGGTGTCGCGCAAGACACTGAAGAGTTTGTTGATGTAATTGGCTGGCGCTTAGATGACGTTGTCGACCTTATCAAAGGTCCTAAAGGTAGTAACGTAAGACTACAAGTACTTCCTGGTGATTCTGATGATGCCTCGAGTATGAAAGTCGTTTCGATTACTCGCGATAAAATCAAGTTAGAAGACCGTGCTGCTAAGTCTGATGTTTATTACGAAAATGAGTTAGAGCAGAGCGGTAAGAAGTTGGGCGTAATTACTATCCCAAGCTTCTACAACAATTTATCTCGTGATGTTAAGAAAGAGCTTGAGAAGTTAGCAAACGAAAAAGTAGAAGGCGTTATTGTAGATCTTCGTGGTAATGGTGGTGGTTCATTAAATGAAGCAACATTATTAACTGGTTTGTTCATTGATAAAGGCCCTGTAGTTCAAGTGCGTGATGGCGCTAACCGAGTTCAAGTCAATAGCGACCGCGATGGTTTCAGCTACTACGATGGCCCACTAACGGTCATGGTTGATAGATACAGTGCCTCTGCTAGTGAAATATTCTCAGCTGCAATTCAAGATTATGGACGCGGCTTAATCGTCGGTGAACATACGTTTGGTAAAGGCACTGTGCAACAACACCGCGGTTTGGGGCGCGTATACGACTTATTTGAAAAGCCTTTAGGTAGCACACAGTACACGATTGCGAAATTCTACCGCATAAATGGTGGCTCAACGCAGCACCGTGGTGTTACGCCTGATATCGCGTTCCCTTCAGCGGTCGCACCGGAAGATTGGGGCGAAAGTAAAGAAGAAAATGCGTTACCGTGGGATCAAATTGCGAAAGCCCAATATCGCCAATTGAAAGATATTACCTCAGATTTAACTTACTTAACCTCTTTGCATAACGAGCGTATCGCTCACGACACAGAGTTTAACTATTTGCTATCAGATATTGAGGAATATCAAAAAGAGAAGGACAACGAGTCAATTTCTCTAAACCTAGCTGAACGCAAAGAGAAGCGTGAAGAGCGAAAAGCTAAGCAATTAGCTCGTGCAAATGAGCGTTTGAAAGTGTTGGGTTTAAAACCAATCGAGAAATTGGATGATGCGCCAGAAGCTTTAGACGAACTTGACCCATTTTTAGATGAAACAGCGCGAATTACTTTTGATTTAATTGCGCTGGGTAAAGTTGCAAAGCAGTAAGTAGCGCAAAGCACGCGAGTTAAACCGTCAAGGTTTAATCAGATTGCTGTAAACGTAACGCTTATTTGACAAAAACCGCCAAAAGGCGGTTTTTTAATGTCAATTTTACGGCTAATTTACTATGCAACAAATGTGAATAGTTAGGTAAGGACGTTTACCTGAGGCGTGCGCCTTTAGTATAATTACTTTAAAAAATGTCTTGCAGTAATAATAAACTCTAGGCATGTTTACATGCCGTTACGCGAGGCATAATAAATATAATTAGGATGTAGTTTAACAATGACACAACAAAATGATTCGCAGTTTAGAATCCCTAGCATACTCGACGCGCTTATCCCGATCATCGCGCTCATTATCATGCTATCGACTGCCGTAGTTTATTTTGGCGATAATTCCTCATACGGTCCAAACCAAATCGCCTTATTAATCGCTATGGGTATCGCGATTATTATCGGTTTAAAAAATGGTTACACATGGCATTCAATTGAAAAAGCCATCGTTAATGGTATTTCAATTTCGTTAGGTGCGGTGCTGATATTACTTGCTGTTGGCTCGCTTATTGGTACATGGCTACTTTCAGGGACCGTACCGACACTTGTTTACTATGGTCTACAAATCATTGACCCAAGCTGGTTCTACGCAGCAGCATGTATCGTTTGTGGTCTAGTGGCGATGAGTATTGGTAGTTCTTGGACTACCGCTGCGACAGTAGGTGTTGCGTTCATTGGTATCGCAAGTGGCTTTGAAATGTCATCAGCGGTAGCAGCAGGCGCGGTAATTTCAGGTGCTTACTTTGGTGATAAGTTATCGCCACTCTCAGAAACCACTAACTTAGCACCGGCAGTTGCAGGAACAGATTTATTCGCGCATATTCGTAACATGCTTTGGACTACTGTACCAAGCTTTGTTATTACTTTAGTCATTTTCCTTTTCATTGGGTTTAATCACTCTGGCACAGGGGCAGGTAGCACAGAAAGCATTGAAACGCTGACATATACCCTTTCAAATACCTACAATATTTCGCTTTGGAATCTCATTCCATTAGTTGTGTTGTTAACCTTGGCTTACAAGAAAATGCCTGCGTTCCCAGCCGTAGCAATTGGTGCAATTATTGGTGCTGTTTGGGCAGTCTTTTTCCAACAAGAATTAATTGCAACAATGGCAGCCAAAGGTGCAGACAGTGTTAAAGGCACAATTATGGTGGTGTGGACTGCATTTTTTGATGGTGTGACAGTTAATACCGGAAATGCCGAGGTAGATGAGCTGCTGAGTCGTGGTGGTATGTCTAGCATGCTAAATACCATCTGGCTGGTGATGACAGCATTGAGCTTTGGTGCAGTGCTTGAGCATTTAGGCATGCTACGCCGTTTTGTTGATGCTATTTTATCTGCTGCTAAATCAACAGGAAGTTTAATCACGAGCACTGTTGCGACTTGTATTGGTACTAACTTAATTACGGCTGACCAATATATGGCTATTGTTATGCCTGGTCGCATGTACAAAGAAGAATATGAGCGCCGTGGTTTACACCCAACTGCTTTGAGCCGTACGCTAGAGGACTCTGGCACTATCACATCACCATTAATTCCTTGGAATACCTGTGGTGCATTTATGATGGGGGCGTTAGCTTTGGGCTCTTATGAATATATTTTCTATTGCTTCTTTAACTTTATAAACCCAATCCTAGCGATTGCTTACGGTTATTTAAACTTTAAGATTGCACGTATTGAAGAGCCAGCCTAAGTTCTTTGTATAGTCAGTGTTTTGAATTAGACTAACTGACAAGTTCTTATCATAAAGCCTGATTTTTGCAGGCTTTTTTGTTAAATTAATCACTATCTTTGGCTTCAAAATATAGAGAATTTTATGTCTGAATTTACAGCCCGCTATTTATCTGATTATCAGCCCTCTCCATTTACTATCGACGAAATCAACCTAACGTTTGCGTTAGATAAGAATAAAACTCGCGTGACGAGTGTGCTTTCAGTTAAAAGACAGCACGAAAACGGAACGGACCTAGTCCTTGATGGTGAACATTTAACACTGATTTCTGTAGCAATCGATGAGCGTACGTTATCGCCTTCAGAGTACGAGATAACAGAAACAAACTTAACATTAAGGAGTGTAGCAGATAACTTTTCTCTAACCATGGTTACTGAAATAGATCCGGCCGGTAATACTGCACTTGAGGGGCTGTATCAGTCAGGTAAAGCTTATTGCACCCAATGTGAAGCAGAAGGCTTCAGACGTATTACCTACTACCTAGATAGACCTGATGTTATGGCGGTATTTACCACCAAAGTCATCGGCGATAAGGAGTCACTACCTTATTTACTTGCCAATGGTAATCCTATTGAGCGTGGTGAGCTGGAAAATGGACAACACTTTGTTACTTGGCATGACCCGTTTCCAAAGCCAGCTTATCTTTTTGCGTTAGTTGCCGGTGATTTTGATTTACTGAAAGAAACGTATACCACCGCTTCAGGCCGTGAAGTCTCGCTTGAAATATTTGTCGATAAAGGCAATAAGCATAAAGTCAAACATGCGATGGCTTCTCTGCATAAGTCGATGCGTTGGGATGAGGAAGTTTTTGGTCTTGAATATGACTTAGACATTTACATGATTGTAGCTGTCGATTTCTTCAATATGGGCGCAATGGAGAACAAAGGGCTCAATGTATTTAACAGTAAATATGTATTAGCCGATGAAAACAGTGCAACAGATACTGACTTCTTTAACATTGAAGCGGTCATTGCTCATGAGTATTTTCATAACTGGACCGGCAACCGTGTGACTTGTAGAGACTGGTTCCAGCTAAGCTTGAAAGAAGGTCTAACCGTTTTTCGTGATCAGCAGTTTAGTGCAGACATGCATTCAGCGGGCGTAACGCGCATTCAAAATGTTAAAGTTTTACGTTCACAGCAGTTCGCAGAAGATGCGGGACCAATGTCGCATCCAATCAGACCAGAAAAAGTGATGGAAATGAATAATTTCTATACGTTAACGGTTTACGAGAAAGGCTCTGAAGTTATTCGTATGTTACATACCTTGCTAGGCCAAGAGGGTTTTAGAAAGGGGATGGATTTATATTTCAAACGTTTTGATGGAATGGCAGTAACGTGTGATGACTTCGTTAATGCAATGGCTGATGCCAATGATAAAGACCTCACACTTTTCAAACGTTGGTATTCACAATCTGGTACTCCTGAATTAACAGTGAATCAAAGTTTCAACAGTGCTCAAGGGAAACTTACATTAACCGTCACGCAATGTACGCCGAGAAGTTCATCACAGCCAGAGAAACTGCCATTGCACATTCCAATTAACATCGAGCTGATTGATACCGAGGCTAACACGTCCTTACAACAGTTAATTGAATTAACTAGTGAAAGGCAAACATGGGAGTTTGACGCTACTGAAAATACCGTCATTGCGTTTTTAGGAGGCTTCTCGGCTCCAGTTAAAGTCGATTTTGAACAATCGGAAAAAGAACTACTGGCAGTCATAGCCAATAGCCAAGATAGTTTTTGCGTATGGGATGCTGGCCAAACATTAATGGCGAACGAAATTAAGCGCCTAATTGAAAATGGTGGGAAAGTATCGACCCAAGTGATTGATATGTTCTCAGCCTTATTCAAAGCTGAATACGACGCAGCGTTTCGCGCATTAATGCTTACTTTACCATCGTTCGACGAGATGGTGTCGCAAATCGACAACGTAACACCACACAAGCTACTTGCGGCAATATCTTCCATGAAGCATGGTATTGCTCAGCACTTTCAAGCAGAACTAGAGAACTTATATCTAGATAATCAGAGTTTGGCAGGGAAGGAAAGTAGTGAGCAAGTCGGGGCAAGAGCATTGGCAAACACTTGTTTGAGCTATCTTGCTGCTCTTGGAGCTAATGACCTTATTCAAGATAGGTATGCTGGCGCAACTGATATGACAACGAAGTTAGGTGCACTGCAAAGTGCTGTTAAATATGATGTAATGTTAGCAGATTCATTACTCGAGAAGTTTGAACTGGAGTTCACACAAGACACCCTAGTAATGGACAAATGGTTTAGCTTGCAGGCAAATGTTCAATCTGACGATATGTTTGAACGTCTAACTAGCTTGATGAAACGCGACGATTTTTCTTTGAAAAACCCGAATAGGGCACGTGCATTAATCGGTGCATTTGTTATGCAAAACGCAAACTACTTCCATCGCAATGATGGTGCTGGGTACCGTTTCCTTGCAGACAATATTATCGAAATGGATAAGCTGAACCCACAAGTTGCATCTAGATTGATAACCCCACTTATTCAATTTAAAGCATTTGATAGTCATCACCAAACATTGATGGTAAGTGAACTGAAGCGTATTTCAACGCAAAGCAACTTATCCCGTGACTTGGTTGAAAAACTGGAAGCTGCTCTAAGTGAAGCCAAACTTGGTGGCGTGTAGAGTGCAATGGGTTATTAGCAATGAAGTACTACTTTTCACTTTATATAAGCAGAGAAGACTTTATGCCTTATTACACCGGGCGAGTGTCGACCGTTGTTACTAGAGCGACCAATGGTCAACGCGTTCAGTTTCCAGCGATGTACTTGCGAAAATTCATGACGAATTCAGGTGTTAAGGGCCACTTTTGTCTTGAAACTGATAATAATAAGTTTATTTCTTTAGAGAAAATTTAATTTTTAGAGTATATGCTTTAAACAGTGGTCAGACCTTTTGGTGAAAATATGACCATGAGTGGTGTTTACGGCAATAGCAAGAATAACGTTGGCTTTAGCCATTTTTCATTAAATTAAACCCTGTTTTAAACAGATGTTTAAAACAGGGTTTAGAATTCCTCCTGTTTTCGTTCGCAGAGCATTAAAAATAAGTCTCTTTCCTCAATGCTTTAGCGCTTGCTAGTTGTCTAAAATGATGCAATTATTGTTTAATCCACAAAGTGGAATATATAAAATAACAAGTAAAATAATACTTTGTTTCAGGACTGGGGAGAGAATGAATGAAACATAGCCCACGTATAACGTTTTTGAAAAAACCGTTAGCACTTGGTATTGCGACAGCGCTGATGGCAGCAACAAGCTCTGTCTCAGCTGCCAATTTCCAACTTGGTGACTTTGATATTAGTTTCGACTCAACGTTTTCATTAGGTACGAGTATTCGTGTTGAAGACAGAGATTGGAACGGCCAAGTAGGTAAAGCCAACAATCCTAACAACGGTTTCGACTATAGCCTTTATCATCCAGCATTTAACGTAGTGCCTACAGGTGCTGATTTATGGGATGGCGCTGGTAGTTACTCTACTAACGGCGATAATGCCAACTTGAATTTCGATGCTGGCGATGCATTTTCGACAGTATTTAAAGGTACGCACGAATTAGATATCCGCAAGGACAACATGGGTGTTTTCATTCGTGGCATGTACTTCTATGATTTTGCTATGTCTGATGGCGACTTTGCTTGGTCAGATCCGCTTACAGGCGAAAAAGACGATTTATGTCGCGATGACAAAGCTGAAGAGCAGCTATGTCAAGACGTTCGTTTACTAGATGCATTCTTCTATGCTGACTACGACATTGGCGAAATGCCATTTTCTGTGCGTGTTGGTCAGCAAGTTATCAGCTGGGGTGAGAGCACACTAATCGCGCATGGTATTAGTGAATTAAACCCAATTGATATAGCACGTCTTCGCGCACCAGGTTCAGAGATTAAAGAAGCATTTATTCCTTTCGGTGCTGTTTGGGCATCATTAGGCGTGACAGAGAACTTCAACATTGAAGCTTTCTATCAATACGACTGGGAAGAAACAATTCTTGCGGCTCCAGGCAGCTACTTCTCTACCAACGATTTCGCGGGTGATGGTGGTCATTACAACAACGTACAGCTAAACTTCTCAAGCAATCCTGATATGGACCTTGAGTACTTGCTTGGTGGCTTAAATGGCCTAGGTGATATGTTACGTTCTGGTGATCCAGCACTAGCAGCCGCAGCACAAGCAGGTTACATAGCTTACGGTACTAAGTTAACGCTTAAGGCACCGGGCGAAGAAGCATTAATCAAGCCTGATGACGGTGGTCAATATGGTTTACGTTTATCTTGGTACTTACCAGAGTTAAACGATACTGAAATCAGTTTATACCACATGAACTACCATAGCCGTCGTCCAGTATTCTCTGGTATTACTGCTGACTTTACTACGCAAGCGATTGCACAAGACTTAGCGTTTATCGCAGGTAACGCGGTAACTGAAGATAACTACTCTTCACTACGTGCTTTCTCAAAAGTAATGCTTGAGTATCCAGAAGACATTAAACTTTACGCAGTTAGCTTTAACTCAACGATTGGCACAACAGCGGTTGCTGGTGAAATGTCATACCGTCAAGATGAGCCACTGCAAATCGATGACGTAGAATTATTATTCGCAGCAATGCCACAGCAGTTAGCAAATGCATACCCAGATGATTACTCATTCTTCGACGGTATTTCGCAGATGCCAATTTACGGCCCAGGTGAGCAAGCACAAGGTTTCATTTTGTCTGATACTGTTCAGGCGCAAGTAACGTTCACTCACTTATTTGGTCCAATGTTTGGTGCTAGCCAAGTGACAGGTTTATTAGAGGTTGGTGGTATTAACATCAACGATATGCCTGATGAAGATGTATTACGTTTAAATGGCCCTGGTACTGGTCGTAATGGCGGTATCGCAGGCAAAGAAGGTTTAGAATTAGTAGTGCAAGATGGTGTTGAAACTAACCCATTCCCAACAGAATTTGCTTGGGGTTACCGCGCTGTTGCTAAGCTAGACTATAACAACGTTTTTGCTGGCATTAATATGTCACCGAGAATTGTATTCTCTCACGATGTTGAAGGTATCACGCCGGATCCATTGTTTTTATTTATCGAAGATCGCAAGTCTATCTCGTTTGGTATCGATTTCGATTACCAAAGCCGCTGGGCTGCAAGCTTTGGTTACAATGCATTCTTCGGTGGTGTAGGTACGACCAACCAAATGGAAGATCGTGACTTTATCTCGTTCAGTGTCAAGTATTCAATTTAAGGGATAACAATCGTGAAAAAATTAACCCTATTATCATTAGCTGTATCGTTCGCTTTTACCAGCGGCGCAGCAGTAGCAAAAATCTCTTCAGAGGAAGCCGCTAAGCTTTCAAAAGAGTTAACACCATTTGGTGCTGTACGTGCAGGCAACGCAGATGGCTCGATTCCTGAGTGGACAGGTGGTATTAAAGAGGCACCTGCAGGTTATACACCTGGCGATCATCATCCAGATCCGTATCCAAATGACAAAGTGTTATACACGGTTACTGCTCAAAACTTAGAACAGTACAAAGATTTGTTAACACCAGGTCAAATAAGTTTATTTGAAACTTACCCAGATACATTCAAAATGAATGTTTACCAAACACGTCGTTCAGCGTCTTACCCCGAGCATGTGTATCAAGCAACAATCGATAACGCTGTACGTGCTGAATTAGTTGAAGAAGGCAACGGTATTAGGCAAGCTGCTGTTGGTATTCCATTCCCTGTGCCAGAAAATGGCCTAGAAGCTATTTGGAACCACATTTTACGTTACCGTGGTGAAGCGCTCAGTCGTCAAGGTGGCCAAGCTGCACCAACAGCAAGTGGTGATTTTACTTACATTGGTTTTGATGAACAACTAATGTTGCCATACAACGTTAAGGGTGCAAATCCGGAAGAGTTACAGCAATCGAACATCTTGTTTAAGTTCAAGCAAAAAGTTTCTGAACCAGCGCGTATTGCAGGTACAGCACTTCTTGTTCACGAGACGATGGACCAAATTAAGACACCTCGTCAAGCATGGACTTACAACACGGGTCAACGTCGTGTTCGTCGTGCACCTAACGTAGCATATGATGCACCAGGTACAGCATCAGATGGTCTGCGTACAACCGATGACTTCGATATGTATAACGGTGCTCCAAACCGTTACACGTGGACATTAAGGGGTAAGCAAGAGCTACTTATTCCTTACAACGATTATCGCTTACACAGTGATAACGTTAAATACGATGACATTATTCAACCAGGCCACATTAACCCTGACCTAGTGCGTTACGAAAAGCACCGTGTATGGGTTGTTGAAGCTAACTTGAAGTCTGATACACGTCATATCTACAAGAAGCGTGTATTCTTCATCGATGAAGATAGCTGGCAAATTGCGGTAACTGATATCTACGATAACCGCGATGAATTGTACAGAGTAGGGGTAGCTCATGGTATAAACTACTATGAAGTACCGACACAATGGTCAACTCTTGAAGTGTTCCACGATATTCAAGCTCGTCGTTACATTGCTATCGGTTTAGATAACGAAGCAAAAATGTACGACTTCGGCGCTGAATTAAAAGATAAGTCGTTTACACCGGCTGCGTTGAGACGAGAAGGTCGTCGCTAAAAACGCGCTTGATAAGTCAAACGGCTGGCTATGGTGTCAGCCGTTTTTGTTTTAATCATCTGAAAATAGTGTGAAGTTTAATGAAGAGTGTTTTCTCGGCGTTAGTTTGCTGTTTTATTGCAACTGGAGTACACGCCAACTTATCACCTGCACCCGCTATGACGGCGCCACTGGCAGAAAAGTCGTTGTTGCTCGATATTGAAAATGTAACGCAAAGTTACTTAATCGCAGTAGGCGACCGGGGTCATATTTTAAAGTCTACCGACGGTAGAGTGTGGCACCAAATGCCAGTACCTGTGCAGTCTACATTAACAGCCGTTAACTTTATTGGCCCTAAGCACGGTTGGGCAGTTGGCCACGATGCAACCATATTGGCAACAACTGACGGTGGCAACACTTGGACAATTCAAAAGTACCAACCAGAGCTTGAAAAACCTTTGTTAGACGTAGTTTTTACAGACAAAGATAATGGTGTTGCTATTGGCGCTTACGGCATGTTTTTCCGCACGCAAGATGGTGGTAAAACGTGGACAGATGAATTTCACGATGAATTTCTATTTGAAGATGATATTGATTATCTTAACGAATTAAAATTAGAAGATGAAGAAGCTTATCTTGATGAGAAGGGCTCTATTTTGCCTCACTTTAACAAGATGGTGCTCGATGGCAAAACATCATATTTAGTAGGTGAAGTTGGCTTAATTGCAAAAAGTAATGACTTTGGTCGCAATTGGGAACAGCTTGATCCTATTTACGAAGGCTCTTTTTTCGATATTGAGCGCACTCAGCAGGGCAACCTGTTAACAGCTGGTCTTCGTGGCAACGTATTTAGAAGTTTGAAAAACGGTACGCCATGGCAGCATGTAACGACGAATGTTACAGCCTTGATTAATGATATCGTATTAACTGGTGATGATAGAATTTTGTTACTTGGCAATAGCGGTACGTTAATGGTGAGTGACGATGACGGTCAGCGATTTAGAGCGCGACCAGAACCTGATGGCAAGGCATTAATTGCTGGTGCTTGGTTCCAAGATAAACTAATTGCTGTCGCAGAAGACGGTATCAAAACAATAACAATTGCTAAGTAGTTCTATGAGTATTAATTCTGCTATCAACAAAATTGAAATGGGCATTTTTAGACACCGAGCCTTCATGTTGGTGTTATTTGTCATTGCTACATTTGCCTTATTCTATCAAGCAACGCAGCTAAAATTAGACGCTGCTTTTACTAAGAATATTCCACTTAACCACCAGTATATGAAGACTTATCTCAAACATGAGAAAGACTTTGGTGGTGCCAACAATATACTTATTTCAGTGTGTGATACTGAAGGTGATATTTTTAACGAACCTTTCTTTAATGCCTTGAAAGGCGTGCATGACCAGCTGTTTTTCATCCCAGGTGTTGACCGTATTCAAGTTAAGTCGTTGTTCTCACCAAGCACTCGATTTGTAGAAGTTGTTGAAGACGGTTTTGCCGGCGGCCCGGTTATTCCTGCTAACTTCAAGCCAGACGCACAGGGCCTAGCGGTTGTAAAAGCAAACATTGAGAAGGCAGGTATCGTCGGTCGTATTGTTGCTGATGATTACAGCTGTGCCATGGTGACATCTTCTTTAATGGAGATTGATCCAAACACTGGTGAAAAACTCGATACGCTAAAAATTTCAGAGCAGTTAGAAAACGATATTCGTGGTCAGTTTGAAAAGAACAACATTAGCGTACATGTCATTGGCTTCGCCAAGATGGTAGGTGATGTGGCGAACGGCGCTAAAGGCGTAGTAGCATTCTTCCTTGTTGCGATTGCAATTAACGCGATTATGGTGTTCTTCTTCTGTCGCTCTGTAACGCTAACTATATTGCCAATCGCGTGTTCATTGATCGCCGTAATCTGGCAAATGGGCATGTTATCGACCTTAGGTTTCGGTATTGACCCAATGTCAATCTTGGTACCTTTCTTAGTGTTTGCTATTGGCGTAAGTCACGGTGTGCAAATGATTAACTCTGTAGTGAAGCAAGTTCGCACAGGTGTTAGCACTGAGCAAGGCGCGCAAAATAGCTTTAGAGCGTTATTAATTCCTGGTGGTGTTGCATTGCTATCTGACACCATTGGTTTCATGACTCTGCTATCGATTGATATCGGTATCATTCGCGAACTTGCGATTACAGCGTCATTAGGTGTTGCGTTAATTATCTTAACCAACTTATTGCTACTGCCAGTTCTAATTTCTTACCTAAAACTGGAGAATAAAGCATTTAAAGCGAAGAAAGGCGGGATGCATAAATCAGATGTATGGCACACCATGGCTAGCCTTGCTAAACGTGGACCAGCGTCTGTTATTTTAGCGATTACCGTTGGTTTATATTTCTTTGGTTACTATCACGCAGAGAACATGAAAATTGGTGAGCTACACGCAGGTGCGCCATCATTGCATGAAGACTCACGATACAACCAAGATACTTTCCTCATTACGGATAAGTACGCGATCAGCGTTGATTACATTTCGATTATTGTCGAAACCGAAGTTGATGCATGTACATCGTATGAAAACTTAGATGTTATCGACCGTTTCCAATGGCAAATGGAAAACGTTGAAGGTGTTCAGTCGGCGGCGAGTTTAGCGTCAATCGCTAAAATTGTTAACGCAGGTTATAACGAAGGTAACCCTAAATGGCGCGTCCTTTCACGCAATCAACAAACCTTAGTTCAGTCTATTGCTCGTGTACCAACTACTAGTGGTTTATTAAATCGTGACTGTAGTGTGATGCCGGTGATTCTGTTCTTGGAAGATCACAAAGCTGAGACCATTAATCGTGTTGTCGACAAAGTGAAAGAAGTATCGGCTGAACTTAATACTGAAACGTTACAATTCAGATTAGCGTCAGGTCCAGTAGGTGTAATGGCAGCTACCAATGAAGCGGTAGAAGCCGCTCAATTACCTATGATGCTATACGTTTATGGCGCAGTAATTCTGCTTTGCCTAATCAGCTTTAGAAGTATTCGTGCAACCATTGTAGTTGTATTGCCACTTTATGTTGTATCGACATTAGCACAAGGTTTAATGACCGCATTGGATATTGGTCTAACAGTATCAACCTTGCCTGTAATTGCACTTGGTGTGGGTATCGGTGTTGATTATGGTATCTATATTTTATCAACCATGAGTGCGCGTTTACGTGACGGCGATGACGTTGAAACAGCTTACTTTGAAGCCCTTAAAGAACGTGGCAGCGCAGTATTGTTGACGGGTGTAACCTTAGCGATAGGCGTATCAACTTGGTTCTTCTCAGCACTTAAGTTCCAAGTAGACATGGGTGTACTGTTAACCTTCATGTTCTTGGTGAATATGCTAGCGGCTATTATCGTGCTACCAGCGATAGCTGCTTTCCTATGGCCAAACAAGAACAGTACCGAGAAAAATTCAGAAAAAAGCTAAGATTTTTTACCTGAATAAATAATCGAGAAAATGGCCGAAAGGCCATTTTCTATTTAACGAGCATGAATAAACAATTAGTTTGCCTCTAAACCTCAGTTTTATTTACCTCAGCCAGCTGCTCCTACCACAAAAAAACGCTCGCAATACCCTAAAATACTTAATAAAATTGCCACAAATAGTCTATTCTGGTGGGAATAGTTTATTTTTAATGCAAATAACGGCTAAATGCTAAGTGATATTCATTCACTGCTAATAACAACGATAAAAATAATAACAGCAGTAATCGAGTTCACTCGGTATATCGCAAAAATACATCTGCATTAAACACGACAACAATTATTCAAAGCGTTTTACCCATAAGGAAAGCGACATGGCGTTTGTAGACGGTTTACCCTCAGTATTATTAAAAAATGTTGCTCAGTCTATTCAGCAGAAGGTGCCTAGTGACACTGCACCTATTGTTGAAGAGTTTGCCAGCTTGCTATACAGCAACATTTCAACTTTAGATTTAGCCCATCGTAACGAAAGCGATATGTATGGCGCGACTATGAGCTTATGGAACTCGCTCAATGGACACATTGACGATACTCCGGTGATTAAGGTGTTTAATCCAGAAGTATCTAAACACGGCTGGCAATCAAGTCACACCATTATCGAAGTTATCGTTGGCGATATGCCATTTTTGGTGGATTCACTGCGCATTGCATTGAATCGTCAAGGGTTATCACCGCATTTAATGCTTAACTGCCCAATGCAAGTGGTACGTGACAAGAAAAATCAAATTTCACAACTTGCCTCTACTGTAGACAAACCACTAAAAGGTGCAAAAGAAGAAGCCGCTTTCTTTATCGAAATTGACCGTCAAGATGATGCAGCGGTCATAGCCGAAATTACTAACGAACTTAGATCTGTGGTTAGTGATATTTCACTAACTGTATCTGACTGGCAGCCGATGCTGAAGAAATTGAATTCGGTTATTGCTGATGTCAAAAAAGCGAAAGTACCATGTGGTGATGCTGAAAAAACAGAAGCATTAGAGTTTTTAGAGTGGGTTGCTAATAACCACTTCACAATAATGGGCTACCGTTCATATGACGTTAAAACGTTAAAAGGTGACGTGGCATTGGCCGCGAACGTTGGTTCTAGCCTTGGTTTAATGAAAAACTCGAAAGGTACTGAACAGCGCCTTATTTCTTCGTTAAGTGAATCAGCGCGTGAAATCGCGTTAGGTGACAATCTACTTATCTTGACGAAAACGAATTCTCGCTCTCGAGTTCACCGTCCAGCACATTTAGACTACATCGGGATTAAACATTTCGATGCTAAAGGTAATGTTATTGGTGAAGAGCGCTTTATCGGCCTATTTGGCTCAGCTTATTACACTAACAGTGCATTAGACTTGCCTATGATTAAGTCGAAAGTTGCTGCCGTGTGTGATTCTTCAGGCTTTGCGAAAGGCACCCACGCATACAAAACGTTAATCAATATTCTTGAAACTTATCCGCGTGACGAGATTTTACAGTCGAGCCCGAAGGAGTTGCTGCACAACGTTAAAGGCATTTTACAAATGCAAGAGCGTGATTACAGTGGATTATTTGTACGTAAAGACGCATTCGGCCGTTTCTACTCGTGCATGGTTTACGTGCCTCGCGAGCGTTACAACACCAAGTTACGTATCCAGACGCAACAATTGCTACAAGAAGCATTTGGTAGTGACCAAGAGGTAGAGTTCAACACTTACTTCTCAGAATCCGTGCAAGCAAGAACACACTACATCGTTAGAGTAGACAACACAAAAGCTGATATAAACGTGAAAGAAATTGAAAAGAATTTGAATGAAGCGGCCCGAAGCTGGGACGATAAATTATCTGAAGCACTTAACTCTCACAAAGGTGAAGCGTTAGGTAAAGCCCTAAGCCGCAAATACTCAGCATTCCCACAGTCTTATAAAGATGAAGTGATGCATGGTACAGCGATTGTCGATATCGAAAAGCTTGAAGCGGTTTGTGAGCAGTGTCCGCTTGAGATGTTGTTCTACCAGCCACAAGAAGAGAAAGCTGGTAGTCGCTTCGTTAAGTTAAAGTTATTCCACAAAGGTGAACCGCTGCATCTATCAGATGTATTGCCTATGTTAGAAAACTTCGGTCTGCGCGTTATTGGTGAAAGCCCGTATGCAATTCGCACTGAAGACGGCGAGATGTGCTGGATATTAGACTTCTCTATGTTGCTTACTGGTGAGCGTGACTTCAAACTTGAACAAGTACAATCGTTATTCCAAGATGCGTTTGCGAAAGTGTGGAGCGGTCATTTAGAAGATGATGGTTTTAACCGTCTTATTCTTGGTGCTGGCTTAGGTGGTCGCGAAGTTTCAATTGTACGTGCCTACGCTAAATACGAGCGCCAAATTGGTGGTACGTTCAGCCAAAGCTACGTAGAAGATACATTCGCTCGTTACCCTAACTTAGCAGAATTACTGATTAAATTATTCGGTTTACGCTTCGACCCAAGTATCAAGCGCAACGAGAAAACAGTTGCTAAATTGCTTGAGGAAATTGAACAGTCGTTAGACAAGGTTGCTAACCTTGATGATGACCGTATTATTCGCCGTTTCGTGGAAATGATTAATGCGACAATTCGTACTAACTACTTCAAAAACGACGCTAACGATAACCAAAAATCGTATATCTCGTTCAAGATCTTGCCTGAGCAAATCTCTGAAATTCCATTACCAATTCCTAAGTTCGAAATCTTCGTTTACTCACCACAATTGGAAGGTGTTCACTTGCGTGGCGGTAAAGTAGCACGTGGTGGATTACGTTGGTCTGACAGACGAGAAGATTTCCGTACTGAAGTATTAGGCCTAGTAAAAGCACAGCAAGTTAAGAACACAGTGATTGTTCCAGTTGGTGCGAAAGGTGGTTTCGTTTGTAAGCAGCTGCCAGTTGGTGGTAGCCGACAAGAAATCTTCGAAGCGGGTAAAGAGTGTTACCGTACCTTCATTCGTGGTCTACTCGACATCACTGACAACATTGTACAAGGTGATATTGTTCCACCTGTAAATGTGGTTCGCCATGATGACGATGACCCATATTTAGTTGTTGCGGCCGACAAAGGTACTGCGACATTCTCAGATATTGCCAATGAAATTTCTGAAGAATACAACCACTGGTTAGGTGATGCATTCGCATCTGGTGGTAGTGTTGGTTACGACCACAAAGGCATGGGTATCACTGCTAAAGGTGCGTGGGAGTCGGTTAAGCGGCACTTCCGCGAAATGGATATTGACTGTCAAACCACTGATTTCACCGTTGCTGGTGTTGGCGACATGGCAGGTGACGTATTTGGTAACGGTATGTTGTTATCTAAGCACATCCGCCTACAAGCTGCGTTTAACCATATGCATATTTTCATTGACCCAGATCCAGATGCAGCGTCTACATACAAAGAACGTGAGCGTTTATTTAATTTACCGGGCTGTACTTGGGAAGATTACAACCAAGAACTAATCTCTGAAGGTGGTGGCATTTTCAGCCGTGAAGCTAAGTCAATTAAACTGACGCCGCAAATTAAGAAGATGCTAGGTACTCAAAAGCAAAGCTTAGCGCCTAATGACTTAATCAAAGCCATTTTGAAAATGAAAGTCGACTTACTTTGGAATGGTGGTATAGGTACTTACGTTAAAGGTAGTAAGGAATCTAATGCAGAAGTGGGTGACCGCGCTAACGATTCATTACGTATTAACGGTAATGAATTACAAGCTAAAGTTGTTGGCGAAGGTGGTAACTTAGGTTTAACACAGTTAGGTCGTATTGAATACGGTGCTATTGGTGGTCGTATCAATGCTGACGCTGTTGATAACGTGGGTGGTGTTGATTGTTCGGATAACGAAGTGAACATCAAAATCCTACTTAACGGCTTAGTACAAAGTGGTGACCTAACGGTTAAGCAACGTAACCAAATTCTTTACGATATGACTGATGAAGTATCAGACATCGTATTAAAAGATTGTTATGACCAAACTCACTCGCTTTCAATTACTGCGATGCGCGGCGCTGCTCAGTTAAAAGAGCAAACGCGTTTCATTAACGAATTAGAGCGTTCTGGTAAGTTAGACCGATCATTAGAGTTTATTCCTAACGACGATGAGATTGCTGAACGTTTAGCGCAAAATAAAGGCTTAACACGTCCAGAGCTATCGGTATTACTTGCTTACAGCAAAATGGTATTAAAAGAAGATTTAGTGTGCGATGAAATCACACAAAATGCTTACCATGATCGTTTACTCATTAGCGCATTCCCGAAACAGCTTCAAGAAAGCTATGCAGCGCAAATGCAAGAGCATCCGCTACGTGCTGAAATCATCGCGACTAAGCTTGCTAACAAGCTAGGCAATGACATGGGCTTTAACTTCGTTAACCGCATGCAAGAAGAGACGGGGGCGACAGTTTCTGAAGTGGCTAACTGCTACACCATGGCAAGCGAAGTCTTCGAAATGGAGAAGGTTTGGCAAGACATTGCAGCGCTAGACAATAAGATTGAAACGTCAGTTCAAACTGAAATGTTGTTCCAATTGCGCCGTAACGTTCGTCGTGCAACACGCTGGTTCTTGCGTCACCGTGATAAGAGCTTAGATATTCAACAAACGATCGATTTCTTCAAGCCTACATTTGACGTGATGGCTAGAAACCTTGAAAAGTACATGGCAAGTGAAGAAGTTGATCAGCTTAAACATGTTGAGAACGGTTTAGTTAAAGCTGGTGTACCGAAAAAGACTGCTGAGCGTATTTCGCAATTGAGCACTTTGTTCTCGGTAATGGATATTGCAGAAATCTCAGACCGAGATGGTCGCTCTATCGAACTTGTTGCTGAGCTTTACTTCAAGCTAGGTGACCGTTTAGATCTTCACTGGTTCCTAGACCAAATAACTAAGCAGTCAGTAACTAACCACTGGCAAGCACTAGCAAGAGCGTCATTCAGAGAAGAACTAGATTGGCAGCAGCGTTCAATTGCCATGGTTGCGCTTAAAGCAGATACTGAGAGCAAAGATACAGAAGAACTATTAGAGAAATGGTTCGAGATGAGTAACCCGCCACTAGAACGTTGGCAGCACATCTTAGCTGACTTTAGAACTTCACAAACACATGAGTTTGCTAAGTTCTCTGTCGCACTACGTGAGCTTATGTTACTAAGTTTGCATAGTGGAACGGTTAATTAATCTGTATAATACGAAACAAGTCCTCGCCTAGCGGGGACTTTCTTTATCAGCACATTGGCAGTTAACTGAGGTTGGTTGTTAACGCTACNCACTTTTTATAGAAGAGGATATACATGTTGTACTCGGCAATCCGAAAATTTATGTTCCAAATTGATCCAGAGAAAATTCACAACTTTGCGATCAAAAGCTTACATATTACAGGCAACTCGCCACTAAAAGCCGTGTATAAGCAATCTGTGCAAGACAAACCTGTAGAAGTGATGGGAATTAACTTTCCTAATCCAGTTGGTTTATCAGCAGGCCTTGATAAAAATGGTGAGTGTATTCAAGCATTCTCTGCACTAGGTTTTGGCTTTGTAGAGATTGGCACTGTTACACCACGACCGCAGCCTGGTAACCCTAAGCCACGTATCTTCCGTTTAGAAGAAGCTAATGCAGTTATCAACCGCATGGGTTTCAATAACAAGGGCGTAGACTACCTGGTTGACCAAGTACAAAAGGCAAACTTCAAAGGTGTACTGGGTATCAATATTGGTAAAAACAAAGATACGCCGGAAGAAAATGCCAAAGATGATTACATGTATTGTATGCGTAAGGTCTACGACCATGCGACCTACATTACGGTAAACATTTCTTCGCCAAACACTCCTGGTTTGCGTTCATTACAGTACGGTGATGCTTTAAACGAGTTATTGGCCGCACTAAAAGCCGAGCAAAAATCGTTAGAAGAGCAGTACGGCAAATACGTACCACTTGCAGTTAAGATTGCACCTGATTTAACTGAGGAAGAAGTTGAAGGCATTGCAGACTGTTTAAAGCAAAACGATATTGATGCTGTTATCGCTACGAATACAACATTAGCGCGTGATCAAGTTGCACATTTACCACACGGCAACGAGCAGGGCGGTTTGAGCGGTGCACCTGTGAAAGAGCAATCAACGATTGTGATCAAACAGTTGGCAAAAGCACTTGATGGTCAGTTGCCTATTATTGGTGTTGGCGGTATTCAAAGTGCTGAAGACGCAAAAGAGAAACTAGCAGCTGGTGCGTCTCTGGTGCAACTTTATACTGGTTTCATTTATGAAGGTCCTGCGTTAGTCAAAGACATCGTTGATGCACTTTAACTAACGCTTTACCATTAGCAAAGAATTGAAATAAAAACGCCATCATACGC
Source organism: Thalassotalea sp. (assembly GCA_022448425.1). Classification (GTDB taxonomy): domain Bacteria; phylum Pseudomonadota; class Gammaproteobacteria; order Enterobacterales; family Alteromonadaceae; genus Thalassotalea_F. The sequence goes on from JAKVCY010000002.1 coordinate 77,276, forward strand.
TGGCGTTTTTATTGTTTGATTATTTAGTTTTTAATTTGTGTACTTTTCGTTATTAGCTATTGTGCTGGTGCTGGTGCTGTTTGCGTGCCAGAGCTTCCGCTGCTTGTATTACCTGTTCGGCTCATGCTTTGTACGCGCTCTATAAGCATTTTTACGGAAGTATCTAACTCAGCCACCATAGTCGCTAATTCAATTTGTTGCTTATCGCGAGACGATGATTGTGTTTCCAAACCATTAAGTTGGTTTGATAGCTCATCGATATCAGTGCGAATGCTCTGTGCTTGATCAAGTTGCTCTGAAATAGCATTCAAGTTAAATGCAACGGCAGTTTGTTTGTCGCTAAGTTCACCAATGGCGACCTTGTTACTTGCTATTGATTCATCAAGGGTCTTGGTTTTGTTATCCGCCTTGATGGTTGTTGAACGTAACTCTTTAATTTGCGATTGATTTTTTCGCCAAGCTGATGCCCAAAGCTTATCCATTTCACTCCAGAGCTTATCAGTCTTTTCAATTAACCCTTCAAGTTTAGCGCGCATTGCTACCGTAGACTCGCCCATCTCTTCGTCTGTTGCTGATAATTGGCGTTCTAGATCGACGATACGGCTTTCAGCCGCTGCTAACGCCTGGTCGGCTTTAATGTCTTGCTGATAGAACCAGTAACCACCACCAGCAGCTGCTGAATAGAGAATGATGGCATTTAAAATTCCCATGGCTGATGATTTCTTTGCCGTTGATGGTGCAGAAGCTGTAACCGGTTGTGCTTGTTGTTTTGTCTTTTGCGTACTTCGATAAGCTTCAACCTGATCCAAATCCGGTTTAATGCTTGGGATGTTTTCATCATTACGGTTGTTCAACAGAGTATTCCTAAGGTAGGGCAAGAGCCGATAACTGAAAAAAGTAATACCGAGTACTTTAAATTAAAATTAGTAAAAAATTAACTGGCAACCGTAAATAAATATATCTTTGTAAAATAAGCTTAAGTTTTCCTAATGTTATTAATTAATAAGGCTCAGTTATCTCTAACTGAGCCTATTATCGATTTCATGTTCTATTTTACAGCACTCAAGTCACGTATTGCGACTTAGCCTTAACGAATACTTACACGTTATACACGCAGTGCCTTTTCACCGCGCGCAATACCAACAGTACCCGAGCGCACAACTTCGACAATTTCTGTTTCATTGGCTACCGCAGATATGAACGCGTCTAATTTATCTGCATCACCTGTGATTTGAACAGTGTAAACTTGTTTCCCAATATCGATAATGGCACCTCGAAATATATCGGTAATACGTTTTACTTCCGTTCTTGATTTATCATTCATTGCTAGCAGTTTAACCAATAAAAGTTCACGCTCAACGTGACTGCGCTCGGTTAAATCTGTCACTTTGATGACGTCAATCAGCTTATTTACTTGCTTAATAATTTGCTCAAGCACGCGATCATCACCACTTGTTGTGATAGTAATACGAGACAAGCTCTGGTCGTCTGTTGGCGCAACCGTGAGACTTTCAATGTTAAAAGCACGTTGTGAAAATAAACCCACGATACGAGATAAGCTTCCCGGTTCATTCTCTAAAAGAATTGCTAATATACGGCGCATTATGCTCTCTCTCCTTTTCTAATCCACATATCGTCAACAGCGCCATGGCGCACTTGCATTGGGTATACATGCTCAGTTTCATCAACAAGTACATCAACAAATACTAGGCGATTTCTAATTGAAAAAGCCTCAGTCATTTTTTCTTCTAACTCGCTCACGTGGTTAATTTGAATGCCCACGTGGCCGTATGATTCAGCTAGCTTAATGAAGTCAGGCAGTGACTCCATGTAAGACGACGAGTGTCGGCCGCCGTAAATCATATCTTGCCATTGTCGTACCATACCTAACGAGCGGTTGTTTAGAGAGACAATAACAACAGGTAGGTTATATTGAAGACAAGTTGAAAGCTCTTGAATGTTCATTTGGATCGAGCCGTCGCCAGTAACACAAATTACGTGGCTGTCAGGGAAAGCGACCTTCACGCCCATCGCAGCAGGTAAACCGAAGCCCATGGTGCCAAGTCCACCAGAGTTAATCCACTGACGAGGCTTAGCGAACGGGTAATATTGAGCAGCAAACATTTGGTGCTGACCAACGTCAGAACATACATAAGCTTCACCCTTCGTTATTTCATACATAGATTCAATAACTTGCTGTGGCTTAATTTTGTCGCCATCAGCCTTGTAGCTGATACTCTTTTGACTACGCCATCCTTCGATTTGTTGCCACCAGCTCTCTAATGCCTGTTCATTTTGCTGATAGTCAGAATCATCTAGCTCGGCCATTAATTGTTCAATAACAGTGTCTACTAGGCCAACAATTGGAATGTGTGCATTAATTGTTTTCGAAATCGATGTTGGGTCAATATCAACATGAATGATGGTGGCATTGGGGCAGAACTTACTAACGTTATTTGTTACACGGTCGTCAAAACGAGCACCTAGTGCCAAAATTACATCCGCATTTGCCATTGCTTTGTTAGCTTCAAGACTACCATGCATGCCCAACATACCAATAAAGTTTGGATGTACACCCGAAATGCCCCCCAAGCCCATAAGTGTATTTGTACATGGCGCATTTAAGCGTTCAACTAACTCTGTTAGTTGCTCCGAGGCATCGGCTAATACAATACCGCCGCCAGTATAGACAACGAGACGTTCAGCAGATTTAATGGTTTTTACTGCTTTCTTAATTTGTTTAGGATGACCTTTAACCGACGGATTATAAGAGCGTAGTTTTATCTCTGTATCAATATGGAATTCACCTTTGTTTTGGGGAATCAACATATCTTTTGGCAGTTCAACAACTACTGGACCAGGACGACCACTGTTAGCAAGATAAAATGCTTTAGAGATAATATTCGGTATGTCTTCCAATTTACGACAGCTAAAACTGTGCTTAACAATAGGGCGTGAACAACCAACGATATCGGTTTCTTGGAAAGCATCATCACCAATCAGGCTTGTCGCTACTTGACCCGCTAGTACGACCATAGGAATAGAGTCCATATATGCGGTCGCAATACCTGTCACACAGTTGGTTGCACCAGGCCCTGAAGTGGCAAGTACTACACCGACTTCACCAGTGGCGCGAGTATAGCCATCAGCCATATGAGTAGCAGCCTGCTCATGGCGGACAAGGATATGTTCAACTTCATCCTGATTAAATATGGCATCGTAGATATCTAGTACTGAGCCACCGGGATAACCAAATATATATTTTACTTTTAGTGCAGCTAGGGCTTTCACCACCATTTCAGCACCAGTATATAGCTCCGTCGTCATTGTTTTACCCTTAAATTCCTAATCGGTTGTTGAAATCATAAAAAAACCCCCGGTCTTTTCAGAGCGGGGGTTTTTGCTAAATACTTTTGTTAAATGACAAGCAACATCAACCCCGCAGTGTTTTGACCACTAAGACCACGAGGACTACGTTGAGAATTGTTGAAAATGTCATTGTTACTTTAAAACTGTTTAATCTGATTAGTCTGAAGTGAACAAAATGCGTAATTGCTTCGTTACTCAGAGTAATACTTTGTAATTTGATGGTTAATTTTTAAGGGCTTTGGTCATCATTGTCAACCAATAATTACATTCTTAATGAAAATATCAAATATGCAGTGGTTATATATCGTTGACAGTTGTGATAGTTGAGTTGGAGTACGTTTTTAGTTTCTTTTAAGTTGCTCATAAAATGTGAACAAAGTACTAGGTAAGTGGTCTAAATTAATCTATATTAAGTTAATGATTTTAATTAGTTATTTCATATGATGTTACGCCGCTGCTTGTTCTTTACGTTAGCATAGTCGGCAACAACAAAATGACATCGGTAACGAGAAGACTATCAGTAGGGTGTTTCATGAATCCAATTAGAACTTTTATCATCATCACTGGCCTTGCCTTTTTAACAGCCTGTAACACAACCCCTAAAGCTAAAGTTAATTTCGACAAAAACGAAAAGGTTTCCACGGCAAATTATAAAACCTTTACGTGGTTAACTGATGAAAAAATCATGTCCGCCCCTGCGGGCTTTAATCAGGTAATGAAGATTCGTATCGATGAAGCCATTGAGCAGGCTTTTATCGCCAAAGGCTATCAAAAAGTAGCGTCGAGCGACGATGCTGATTTCACTATTTCATATACCGTGGGCAGCCGAGACAAAGTGCGCGTAGATAGCTTTCCATCAGTTTATCGTAACAATATCTATTGGGGACGAGGTTACTGGGGTTGGCACGGTTATAGTCAAGTGACGCATGAACAGCGCGTTCAAAATTACCAAGAAGGTAAGCTTGCTATCGATGTTTTCGATGTTGAAACTAAGCAACCTGCATGGCACGGTTGGGGAGCAAAGCGCATTTTGAAAAGTGATAAAGATGATCCAGCGACAGCCGTTAAAGCGATAGTTGAACAGGTAGTTGCACAGTTTGATTAAGTTAGCTAAAAAAGTAGGCAGCCTAAATTTCGTTAGTTTCGGTTGAGATACTATTTACGCAAAGTATAAAGTTGAAGGTAGGGGGTATTTTCACACAAAATGGAAGAGTGTATATTACACTGAGATTAACCGTTTAAAAGATAAGATAATAATTCAATGAACGAGTTTATTTTTAGGGATGAGCCGGAAGAAAAAGAAAGCCAGAAAACTCCAATTCCAAAGGCGGAAAAGTTTTGGCGTGTGTTAATTGTTGATGACGACGAATCGGTTCATCAAGTCACACGCTTAGTGCTTGCCGATGCTGAGGTAGAAGGGCAAAAGCTCGACCTCGTATCAGTATTTTCGATGCAGGAAGCTAAAGCCCTGCTTGAGCGGGATGAAGATTTTGCCATGGCATTTGTCGATGTCGTGATGGAAAGTGACCATGCCGGCTTGGAGTTGGTTCATTGGATTCGTAATGAGCTTAAGAACCAAGCTATTCGCCTTGTTTTGAGAACTGGCCAAGCAGGCACAGCGCCCGAAGCAAAGGTAATCAAAGAATACGACATAAACGACTACAAAGAAAAAACTGATTTTACTTCACGTAAAATGGTAACCACCGTATACGCTGCCGTTCGTGCCTATCGCGACATTATGACCATTCAGCGCAGTCTTGATGCATTCAAGAAGCTTATTTCTGCAACTCATGACCTTTTGCGAATCGATGATATTCGCACCTTTGGCTCAGCGGCTTTGAATCATCTTTTATCGTTGATGAATATCGAAAGTTCAGCGCTTTACATTGCACGAAATCAGGTAGATTTTGACGATCAAATTACCTATATGATCCTCGCTTGTACTGGCAGGTATGTATCTGAATCAACTAACTTAGATGGCGCAGATATCTCTGCTGACGTCAAACAGCGTATTGAAGAAACGTTCAATCGTAAAAGTCATTACAGCGATAACCGATGTTTTATTGGTTATTACGAAACAGGTACTAATTCAGCGAGTGTGCTTTACATAGAGTTTGAAAGTGACGTTAATCACTTTCGTTCAAATTTAGCAGAGCTTTACGCAACCAATGTCGCGCTGATTCTCGAGGGTTTAGCTAAACAGCAAGAGATTGAAACAACCCAAACAGAGCTACTTTATATCGTTGGTGAAGCAATCGAAGCGAAAAGTCAGGAAACAGGTGATCATGTTAAACGTGTTGCACTTATTTGTGGTTTGTTTGGTGAAAAGCTGGGACTAACAGACAGATTTGTCAGTGCAATGCGTCTAGCGGCGCCGTTACATGACATAGGTAAAGTGACAATTCCCCACGGCATCCTAAACAAGCCAGGCAAATTAACAGACGAAGAATGGGAAGTGATGAAAACGCACTCCGCTATTGGCGGAGTACTGCTTGCTCAATCGTCTGCGAGTATCGCAAAGTTAGGCTCTAGGCTTGCACATTATCACCATGAAAATTGGGATGGCAGCGGATACCCTGACGGCTTGCGCGGAGAAGAAATACCGTTAGAAGCTCGGATTATGGCGATTGCTGATGTGTTCGATGCGTTAGGCTCTAAGCGTTGTTATAAAGAGAAGTGGCAGGACCAAGAGATTAAAGAATACATCCTTGCACAACGGGGCATCAAGTTTGAACCACGCCTTGTTGATACGTTAGTCGAACACTATGAAGAATTTACTGCGATTCGTTTGGAGAACCCAGATCCTGAATAACAGCAGGTGTCTTGTTGCGAAAACATTTAAAAAAGGGAGCACATGTTGTGCTCCCTTTTTAGTTGGTATTCCCTCATGCTATTTAAGCTTTCTGAGGTACAAACCTATGCGTGCTAGTTTGAAGGTGCATGCGTTAAGTCTGCTGGAATGTCATCCACGTCTCGTTCTTTTTTGTGATCGCTGGCAAACCAAGTGTACAAAATTGGCAGTACAATCAATGTAAAGAAGGTGCCAATAAGCATGCCTGCAACAAGAATTATCCCGATACTGTTTCGCGCTTCTGCACCAGCACCTGTCACTAAAACAAGTGGGAAGTGGCCAAGCACAGTAGCAGCAGTGGTCATTAGAATAGGGCGTAGACGTGTACTTGCGGCTGACTTAACTGCTTCAAGCTTGTTATAGCCTTGCAATTGCATATGGTTAGCAAACTCTACAATTAAGATCCCGTTTTTCGCAATCAAACCTATCAGCGTAATTAAACCAATTTGAGAGTAAATATTGACAGAAGTTAGGCCAATAAAAGCAAGCATTAATGCGCCTGACAGTGCCAATGGTGCACAACCAAGCAAAACGACAAGTGGATCTCTAAAGCTGTTAAATTGAATGGTTAGTACAAAGTAAACCACCACGAGAGAAACCCATAGCACGTTGACCATGGTATTTCCTTCCTTACGCAACTGTCTCGATTCACCTGCGTAGTCAACCGAGTAACCGTAAGGTAAAAGCTCTGCACTAATCTGCTCGATAGTGCTTAATGCTTGCTCTTTTGTAACGTGCGGTAAAATGCCGGCAAAGATACGGAACGACTTCTGCTGGTTAAAAGAGCCTAACACTCGTGGTGCCGTCATTGAACGTACTTCTGCGAACGCCGCGACACGAATAAGCTCACCATCAGGTGTTGCAATTTGCATTTCCAAAATGTCTTCAGGGTTTAGTTTCTCTTGCCCGTCAACCACAGGAATTACGCGGTATGCTTTGCCTTCATCGTTGTAACGATTGATGTAGTTATTAGACATTAGCACGGATAATTGATTATTTACTTCTGCTAGATTAAGACCTAAATCAGCAACCAAAGACTTATCAATCACTAATTCTGATTGAGGCAAGTCGACTTTCAAGTCAGTATCGACAAACATAAAGTTGCCGCTTTCGTATGCCTTACCAATAATCTGCTGAGCAAAACCACGCATATTGCTGTAGTTGTCATTCGTTCTAATCACGACTTCAACATCGAACTGACCCGCAGTTGGCAGCGCAGCAGGTAGCACAGGCAGCAAGTTAAGCTCTGCGACTTGACCAAGCTTACCGTATAACTCTGGTAGACTTTCATGTACGCTTTTTTCTCGCTCGTCGTAACTCGCCAGTTCTATACCACCAAAACCAGCGTTTTTGGTTAATATTTGCCAAACAAACTTGCCGCCATCAACAGTTTTCAGCGTATCCACGGCATGATTCATATTGCTGGTTGTATAGTCCATGGTTGCCTGTGGCGGCGCTTCAACAACAACGTTAATCGAGTTTTGATCTTCAACAGGGGCTAACTCTTTTTGAGATAGCATGTAAAATGGTACAACCAATAAGCTGAACACGATAGCAACGAAAATCACTTGTACTCGCCAAGCAAAGATATTGTTGAATGAGTTAAGGTAAAAGTCCTGTAGTTTGGCGAAAGCACCGTTGACCTTTTGTGTTAACTTGCCTTCTTTACCGCCTTCAGGAGATACATAAGCACTCATAATTGGCGATAGCGTTACGGCAACTACACCTGAAATAAGCACTGCGACTGCTAAGGTAAAAGCAAATTCTCTGAATAAGAAGCCTGTTAAACCAGATAGGAAACCAATTGGTGCATAAACAGCAGCTAAGGTTAAGGTCATTGCAATGACGGGGACGAGTAACTGGCGAGAGCTAATGAGTGCCGCATAAAAACGGGTGCGTCCTTCTCGCATATGTCGAGCGACATTTTCGACAACTACGATAGCATCATCAACTACTAGGCCTACCGACAACACTACCGCCAGTATGGTTAATAGGTTTAATGAAAAGCCCATTAAACTCATCACCGCAATTGCACCGAGAATTGAAATTGGGATGGTGATAAGTGGTACCAGTGCCGTCCTAAATGAGCCCATCATCGCAATGACAACAATGCCTACAAGTAAGACAGTCTCGATCAAAGTCGTGAAAATTTCTTTGATAGCATCACGCATGTAGAGTGTGCCGTCATAGCCAATGTCGATAGACATGCCGTCTGGTAGTTGGCCATTAATAGTATCAAGCTTTTTATATAAAGCATCGCCAATGGAAATTTCATTTGCGCCAGGTAATGGCCAAACCGCTAAGAAAATGGTTTGTGTGTGATCAAGTCTTGCGGTGACAAAACCTTCTTCTTCGCCTATTTCAACTTGCGCAACATCTTGTAAACGGATGATCGCACCATCAATTTCTTTTACCACTAGCTGGCGAAAGTCATCTACCGTTTGAAGCGTGGTATTCGCTAATAGGTCGATACGTTGGTAACTGTTTTCGCTGTAACCTAAGGTAGCAATGGTATTGTTGTTTTGAAGCGCACTAAGCACGTCATTAGCATTAATATTGAAGACGGCTAACTTATCTGAGTCAATCCAAACGCGCATTGCCGGATTGCGCCCACCTTCCAGTGTAACTTTTTGTACGCCGGGAATATCACTTAGCACAGGGGTGATATTGCGTGTCATGTAATCAGTTACTTCACCGCGAGGCTGACCGTCGGCGTCCACATTCAAGTAAAAGATAGCGTAAGGGCTATCTGCACGTCGCACTGAAACTGCAGGATCTTCTGCGCCAGCAGGTAGCTCAAACTTGATTTGTCCGAGGCGCGTAGTCATTTCTGCCAACGCTGCTGTTGTATCATGATTTAACTGTAACCATACAGTCACTTTACTGCTACCTGCGAGCGTTGCAGAATCAACGTAATCTACGCCAGGTACTGTCGACGCCACGCGCTCAATCGGCTCTGTAACGTAACCTTTTACGATTTCCGCAGAAGCGCCTGTATACGTGGTATTGATTTCAAGTGACGCACTTTCAATGCGCGGGAACTGTTGAACAGAAATATTGCTGGCAGAGTTTAAGCCCGCCAATACGATTAACAGCGATAGGACAATGGCCAGCACAGGGCGACTGACAAATATGTCCATCACAGATGTTTTGTTTTCATGCAAAGCACTCATTAGCCTTGCCCCTCGCCTTTGCTAACCAAAATGGCGCTTAGACTATTTTCTGGAACGATATTGGGGTAAACCAACAGACCTTCGCGCAATTTAAATGCGCCATCGGTTGCGATTAACTCACCACCGTTTAAACCAGACATAATGATCTGTTGCTCACCAACGTGCTCACCAGCTTCAACCGCCAATCGTTTTGCGCGATAGTTACTCTGTTCATCTTGATTTAACAGGAACACATACGTGCCAAATTGGTCGCGTACTACCGCTGAATTTGGCAATAAAACCACATTTTGAGCCGCTAGTTGGATAGTGACTTTGACCAGTTCATTGTGACCGAAGAGTTGGCTACCATCGGCGATTTCAGCGCGATAGGTTAGGTGACGAGAGTTTGCTTGCATCGCTGAATTCTTGGCAATTACCTTAGCAGTAAATTGCTGTGCGCCCGTTTGATTTGAAATCGCATTTACAACAACAGTGTCGCCAATAGTTAATTGTTGCTGTGTTTGCGGCAGTTTGAAGTCAACCCAAATATTCTTATCTTGTCCGATTAACGTAGTGATATTGCTGTTGGCACCAATAAACTGACCTTTTTGGTAGTTTTCTAAACCTACCGTGCCGGTAAACGGTGCAATTACTTGTTTTTTCGCAATAATGCTTTCAAGATTGGCGATGTTAGCTTGTGCTATTTTAAGTTGTGCATCAGCAGCATCGTATTCTTGTTGGCTTACTTTGTTCTCGGCAACAAGCGTCGTCATGCGTTTAAAATCTTGTTTTGCCAAGACTTTACTTGCTTTTGCTGAACTTAGTTGTGCTTGCTCTTCGCTAACATTGAGTGATAACAGTAGCTCGCCTTCTGTGACTAATTGTCCAGGTTCAAAGTTTACCTGGGTAATAATACCGGCGTGCTCATTCTGTAGACCAACCATCTGCTTAGCGACAATTTGGCCGGTTACTTGGTAGCTATCTTGAAATTCGCTGACCTTTGCAATATGTGTGTTCACCGCTGCTGAAGGTTCAGGAAATGCTTCAGCCATCGCAATGGCTGCTTGTATTTGTTGGAACTTAAAAAAGCCTAAACCGCCGATGGTGATAGTGATAATGAATAAGGCGATTGACCATCGTTTTATATGCATGAGAATGTCTCCTAAAATTTTCTGGCGGGTTATCTAAGGCCGTTTTCAATTAAGATTTGGCTAGTTTTTTCGATATCTTCAGTGGTTAACGGAGTTTGCCACTCATAACTACTCAATAATCGGGCTAGGCTTCTGACAATAAGCGCATCTGTTTTTACTGCTTCTCTTAATGTGTCTGTGCCTTCTGAAATGTGGCGTGTTTGTATTACGCGTTCTACATATTCGTGCCCAACAATTAGCGCCCAGCAGCCTAGGTTGATTTCTTCAATCATTTGCTCTGTGTTGCCATTGAGTTTGAGTTCACCGTTGTACGCGGCTTGGTGCATTACCTTATTGAATACGCTTTCACACATTTCATGGGCGTTGATCATGCGCTCGGTCCATTTAGAAGACGCTCGACTAATGACAACTTCATTGGCGGCAAAATCTTCAAGGTCTTTATCAAAAGGGTAGACTTGAATCTTGTCCGGATCGAATAAGGTTAGTGCAATGATTTTCTCGGGGGTTGTAAGCGGCAATTCAAAAACCTGCTTGAATAAATTGCAATGGTGCTTAAATACCCGACTTGCTAATGCAAAAATAATATCTTCTTTGCATTGCACGTGTTTGTATATCGAACCCATTGAAAGTCCGGCAGCCTTTGAAACTGATGACATCGTAAAGTCGAGTACAGAAGTTTCAGCAATGCAATTTGCCGCTGCGTTGAGAATTAACTCTTCCTGTTCGTCTACACTGTATTTTGGTGCTGGAGCCATGCTACCTCCTTGGTCTGTTTGGCTATAAAACCAAGCTTTTTATGTCTGTAAATTATCTGCTTCTATCATTAGTAACGACAGTTTTACTAAGTGATGAGGCTTATTCGAAATTTATTCGAATGGTGTTATTGTAATGTTTAGTTTGAAAAAGTCAAAGTCAATTTTGACAACTGATTACTATATTGTAGAAGGAAATAGTGCGCGCATCCTGCACGAAATATGTGGGAACAAAAGGTGCTGAACGCTAGACGTACCGTGCTAACAATCAGATATTTAAAGGTTTTACAATTGTGAGCTAGTGATCACTGTTAGATAATTCATCGACACTAACAAAGCAGTCATCCTCGAAGGTGTCGAGGAAAAAAGTTACTTCAGGCATGTTCTGCTTAAATGTTTCAAGCATACTGTTAAGTCGCTGCTTTACATGGATGAATTCTTTATTGCCAAAGCTTATTTCATCGCAGGCTTTAAGATAAGCAGAAATCAAGTCCGCAGCTTTCACAATCTGTTTGTACTCTGGTTCAACTTCAGCTTGTACGAGAAGGGGTTTGAATTGTGCTTGCAATGCCTTAGGTAAACTCTGCAGACACTCTCGCTCAGCTTGTTCTTCGAGCTTTTTAAATTCTTTTGTTAAGGCAGGATTGTGGTATTTGGTTACGTGATTGATATCTTGTAACTTGGTTTCAGAGACTTCATGGTATAGAGCGACGGTTGCCGCACGCTCTGGGTTGATATCGCCGTCAAAGTATTGGTTGCGAATAACTGCAAGTAAATGGGCAATAACAGCAACTTGTTGAGAGTGTTCTGCAATATTCTCTGATTTTATCGAATGCATTAATGCCCAACGCTTTATTAATGGCATACGCAGAATCCAAGCGAGGAAGGTGCTTTTCATTACTAACTCTCATTGTTGTCAGTGGGCGCAATAAAGTGCCCACCAGGTTCATTCGTTTTATACCAACTTAATACAGCGGTATTGATTACTGACGATACGTTTTAAAAAAGTGGCCTAAGCGTTCAATGGCTGGAACAAGCTCATCGACATGCGGTAAAAACACTAATCGGAAGTAATTCTTCTCAACGATATTAAATGCGCGACCATGCACAAGTAGAATTTTTTCCTGCTTGAGTAGGTCGAGGATCATTTTTTCATCATCAGTGATGTTGAACTTTTCTATATCGACTTTAACGAATAAATATAGTGCGCCCATTGCTAGTTTGCATGATAAACCGTCAATGTCATTAATCATTTGGTGGGCTAAATCACGTTGCTTTTTAAGACGACCATCTTCGTTAATTAACTCGTTAATACTCTGATATCCGCCCAAAGCTGTTTGTATCGCATGTTGACAAGGAACATTGGCACATAAGCGCATAGATGACAGCATGTTTAGGCCATCAATATAATCTTCAGCCATTAATTTAGGACCAGTGATCACCATCCAGCCGGCACGGAAACCAGCAATACGGTAGTTCTTTGATAAACCACCCATGGTCATAATCAGAACATCTTCGGCAAGGCGAGCAGTTGGTGTGTGAACTGCACCGTCGTATAAAATTTTGTCGTAGATCTCATCACTGAAAACAATTAGGTTGTGCCTACGAGCGATTGCTAAGATACTTTTTAGCAACTCTTCAGAATAAACTGCGCCTGTTGGATTGTTCGGATTGATAATCACAATTGCCCGGGTTCTATCGGTGATCTTACTTTCGATATCTTCAAGATTAGGGAACCAGTTATCCTCTTCTTCGCAGCGATAGTGAACTGCTTTACCGCCTGATAACGAAACTGAAGCTGTCCATAAAGGATAATCAGGCGCAGGAATCAGAACTTCGTCGTTATCTTCCAACAGTGCTTGCATAGCCATGACAATAAGCTCACTGACACCATTACCGATAAAAATATCATCGACACTAACGCCCAGAATTCCTTGTTGTTGGAAGTACTGCGTTACTGCTACGCGAGCGGAATAAATGCCTTTAGAGTCGCTGTAGCCTTGCGAAGTTGGTAAGTTGTGAATCACATCTTTTAAGATGTCATCAGGTGCTTCAAATCCGAAAGGGGCAGGGTTACCTATATTGAGCTTTAACACTTTGTGACCTTCGTCTTCGAGCCTTCTGGCTTCCGCGGCAATTTGTCCTCTGATTTCATAACAGACATTGTTAAGTTTCGAGGATTTCGTCACAGTGTTCATGGGTTACTACCGCCTTAGATATATAGTTAAACAAAAGATAAAAGTGTAAATCGAGCTTTCGCTCTAGGTGAACAGCTAATGTAACAGCATTTCTTAGTATTGAAACAGTTACTTGCAACTTTTTTGATGTAAGTTTCGTCTAACATAATATTCTGAGAGTAACTTGTTACGTCAACGTGTGACAAATCGTAATACTAGAGGAGACGAATATGCCGCTTCCACTTGTTTGGCTTGGGGCTGCAGCGCTTTCAGCATTAGCAGTTAAAGAGCTTGCAGACGATCGTAAAAAGCAACAAAGACGACGTGATGATTCGCCACGTTCACGCTTGTTATCTGATCTTAAAGACGGTGAATCTGTCGTCGGTATTTACCCAAGCGAGCTTTTTAATACTGAGCAAATTGCTATACCCAAAGTAGGGAGTATTGTCTGCTGTGGTATTGGTGGAGTGCTTGACCATACAGGCATATGGGTTGGCGACGACACGATAATCGAACTTGGCGGTAACGGTTTGATAAAACCTGTTTCAAGCCAGCGATTTACTGACGAACGTTCGGGTAAGAAGATATTCGTTGCATGTGATTCAAAAGCGGAACCATTGCATTGCGAGTTATCTGCGCAACGTGCGATTAATCAAATGTACGAATATCGTGACTACAACGTTATTGAGAATAATTGCCACCACTTCGTTTGGCAGTGCATTCAACCGGGCGATGAGCATTTAACAACATTCAAAGAGTTGAACAAACGTCTTGCGGCATTCCACGGCAAAAAAGTTTATTGGGATTTGTGCGATATTAGGGCGTGTTGATCTTTCAGGGTTAAATTTTGTTCGAATTAAATGCATTTTTATCGCGGCACTTGTAATACGCATAGTTATTCTACGCACAGAGCAAGTACCGATTATTATGCTCCTGCATAATCTTAGTACCTGCATCCATGCAGGCATCAATGATAAACGTGCATTTAAACGAATCCCTTTTACTACATACTTAGGACAGCATTTATGATGCCTTTCTACTGCGTTTCCCTACAAGGATGTAGGGTAAGGTGACTTTGCAGGAGCACAAAGTCTTTATCGCTTATTTATGTGGAATAACCACACGACATAAGCTCTGCCTTGTATAAACACATCATAAATTGCTGCAAAAATAACCTCGAAAGACCAACACGCCCAACAGATTTAAATAATGGGATGTTTATTTGGCTGTACAGATCGTCGTAAAAAGGTTAGAAAGGCATCTCTGTTTACTATTGTCAGAATATTAGTCATTAAATGAAGTCCGTTGCCAAAAAGTGCCTGATTTTCTCATTAGCACTTTTCTCTCTCGTAGTTATATTGCTTGCTATCTTTGTGTTCATGCTCGTTGATAAGCAAGCGAGTACTCATCCTACTCATCAAATTAACCCTCAGCATGCCGCATACAGTAAACAATTGGCCAAAAGGCTAGCGGGCCAACTTAAATCAGCGTCTCATTCTGCGGCTACAATCACGTTGGCACAAAAGGAGATTAATGGATTAACGGCACTGGCACATAGGGCAATACCTAAAGCTGCAATTGATATTCGCTTATCGCCTAATGTCGCGGTGTTGTTGGCAAGTTATCAGTTGCCAGCGCATTTGGGGGAGTATTTTGTCAATCTCAAAGCATCATTACTTCCATCAACAAACGGTCTTGAATTAGCAAAAGTCACGGTAGGTGATATCGAACTTAGCGGTGAGACGACGTTGTCACTATTGAGCTTTGTGTTGGATTGGTACGCAGGTGCAGGCTCTACTAGTAAAGTACTTTCGAGTATTCAACAAGTCGCCATTAACCCGATGTTTATAAAGGTTGATATGGCGATAGACCCCAGTTTGGTAAACCGCTCAGACGATAATTCATTATTGGCTAAATTGAGAGATGACCTTGCGTTGTTTGGTGATAGTAAAGCCGTAAATTTTTACTACCAAACATTGGTCACTAAAGCACAACGAATTCCGCGCGACGCGAGTTTGGCCGACTTTACCCAAATGTTGTTTAGTCATGCTCAAGACCCTAGCACTCAGCACCCAACAGCTTCTTACGTTGAGCAAAACCAAGCCATGCTAGTGGCATTGGCGCTATATTTTGGCACGAACAAGTTTGAACTTTTTGTAGCTAATATTGAGCAGCTTCAAGATAAGGAGTGGTATACCCGCTATTATCATCGACAACAGGTTACTCTTGCAGGACGAAATGACCTGCAGAAACACTTCATTTATTCCATAGCCTTGCAGTTGCTAAGCGATAATCAAACCAGTGATGCATTAGGGGAATTTAAAGAGTTTTTAGATACCAATCTAGGCGGTTCAGGCTTTAGCTTTGTCGACTTGCTTGCGGATAGAGCGGGTACACGACTAGCAAATATTGCGACCTATTCAGAGGCACAAGCTCAGCAGGTGCAGGCCATGTTAGCGACTGCCAGTGAACAAGCACTATTGCCAGACAGTGCTAGGTTTGAAGAAGGGCTGACAGAAGCTGGTTTTAGTAAGAAATATCAAGGTATTGGTTCTAGTGCCTACGAGTCTAAAGTTGCTGAACTTGATAAACAGCTTAAAACGTTGCCACTATATCAGCTTTCTTGGTGATACCTATCTGTTGTTTAGACATAAAAAAGCCAGCTTTAACGCTGGCTTTTTTAGTGGTTTATGTACGACGCTGGTTAAAGTGCTACGCGACTTATAACCCGGTAAATTTAGACTAGCTAAATAAGTCCATTACTTTATCGATAGCGACCATAGTCTTTTCACCAGTGATACGGTTTTTAACTTCGATTTCTTTGTTATCTAAGTTGCGCTCACCAATGATAAGTAATAATGGTGTACCCATTAACTCATGGTCTGCGAACATTACGCCAGGGCGCTCTTTACGGTCGTCAAATAACACCTCAATACCAGCTTGCTTAAGTTGCGTGTACAAGCCTTCAGAGGTTTCTTGAACTCGCGCGGATTTGTGCATGTTCATTGGAACAATTGCCGCTTTGAAAGGTGCAATTGCTTCTGGCCACTTGATACCGTTCGAGTCGTGGTTTTGCTCAATTGCTGCAGCCACAATACGAGACACACCGATACCGTAACAACCCATGGTGAGTGTTTCGTGCTTACCGTTTTCCATTAAAACGCCACAGTTCATGGCATCTGCGTATTTCTTACCTAATTGGAAAATATGACCAACTTCGATTCCACGCTTGATAACAATGTTACCGCGACCACATGGGCTTGGGTCACCTTCAACAACGTTACGGATATCTTGGGTTGTGTATTTTTGGGCATCGCGACCCCAGTTTGCGCCTGTGAAGTGGAAACCATCTTCGTTTGCACCACAAACGAAATCAGCAAGGTGAGCCGCGCTGCGATCTACGATAACTGGAATTGATAAACCAACAGGACCAATTGAGCCCGCATTACAACCAGCTGCTGCAAGAATTTGTTCTTCAGTTGCAAAGGTTAATGGTGCTGCAATCTCAGGTAAATTTTCAGCTTTTACTTCATTAAGCTCATGGTCGCCACGCAATACTAAAGCGATAATTGGAGCCGTTTCACCTTCTTCAGCGTGACCTAACACAAGTAAGGTTTTTACTGTGCTTGTCGCTGGTACATCTAAGAATTTCGCAACAGCGTCAATTGTTTTCGCGTCTGGTGTTTCTACTTTCGCCAATTCTGCACTTGCTGCTGGGCGTTCACCTGCTGGCGCTAATGCTTCCGCTTTTTCAACGTTTGCTGCAAAGTCGCTACCGTCGCTGAACGCAATATCATCTTCACCGCTGTCCGCTAATACGTGGAATTCGTGTGAGTCTTCACCACCAATAGAACCGTTGTCAGCAATTACTGGACGGAATTCTAAACCTAAGCGTTCAAAGATGCGGCAGTATGCGTCAAACATCACTTGGTATGTTTCTTTTAGACACTGGTCACTTGTGTGGAAAGAGTATGCATCTTTCATTAAGAACTCACGACCACGCATAACACCGAAACGAGGACGAATTTCGTCACGGAATTTAGTTTGAATTTGGAACATGTTTAGTGGCAACTGCTTGTAACTTGCAATCTCGTTGCTCACTAATTTAGTGATCACTTCTTCATGCGTAGGGCCTAATACGAAAGGGCGTTGATGGCGGTCATTTAGACGCAGTAGCTCTGGACCGTAGTCGTCCCAACGGCCTGACTCTTCCCAAAGATCTGCCGGTTGTACCATAGGCATTAAGGTTTCAATTGCACCCGCACGTTCCATCTCTTCACGCACAATATTCTCTACTTTTTTCAACACTTTTAAACCTGTTGGCAGCCAAGTGTACAATCCAGAAGCGACGTTACGTACTAAACCTGCACGTAGCATTAACTGGTGACTGACAACTTCAGCACTTGCTGGTGTCTCTTTTAACGTAGAAATTAAATATTGACTGGTACGCATTAATTATTATCCGAAAGCGTGAATGAAAATTGGCGTTATTCTAGCAGGGCGGCTAGCGAAAAAAAACGGTAAATAAGCGATTTAGCCGCAACTTTTCGCGGCTGCCACACCTTATACATTCGCTTTTCTATTTAGGCGACCTGCTAGATGGTAAAACGTAATGTGGAATCACTTCACCTGTAACGACTTGGTCTTTTTTCATGCCACCGATGGTCATCAAGGTACCGTTTACAATAACAGCGGCGCGATGATCCATCGTCGCGGTATTACTCTCTATAAATGACCATTCGTTGTCGTTGAAATCATATCGCCAGATCTTACTATCAGGCGATGATGGTACGCCGTTGTAGCCGATGCCACTGTAGTTGTAAGGATTGTCGCTACCACCAATAAAATCGGCGGCATTTTCTTAGGCGTTAGCTACTGCTGCCATGCGATAACGTGCAATGCCGGTAGGATGTTTTACTTTTCGCCAGTCGATACGAGTAATATTGTCATTTGATACTTTACCTAGGTAACAAGCGGACTCAGCGGCATAGCTGCGTCTTTTATCAAGGTGCACATCAACACGTACGCCATCGCAAACTATCATCTTGTTGTCTGACATTGCAACAGCTTGGCCAAACACGGGCTTACCAGGGAAAGGGCTCGCTTGTTGCCACTCGTTTGTATGGGTATCAAAAACTTGAACTAAATTAACATTGCCATCGTTATGCCACCCACTTACCAAGTAGATATATCGGTCTGGTAGGTGAGGGCGACACTGTCATCAACAGGGACAGGCATAGGTGGTAACAGTTGGTAGGATTGAGCATTGATATCAAAGCTATAAACATCTGGCACTGACACTTCGCTATGATCTTTTGCAACGGTATAATCACCAAACACATAGGCTTTGCTGCCGATTGATGTTGCAATGGATGCCAGCCGCCCAGTTAATCCATTTACTGGCTGAGCGATTGGCACATTATCTATAGTTTGCCATTTATTCTCGCCTAGCTGCTTATCGCTATTATTACCAAGTTGAAGCATAAAGGCTTTATTGGACACATCAGTGTAATCTCTACCTGCAAGTAGGCCATTAAAAGACAACAAAAATTGCTGGCCATTATGGTTAAACGTCGCCACCGCATTATTTGAAATAGGTTCGGGTAAAGCTGGCAGCTCAATGTTTAATGGGTTAGCGGCAACATTGTTCGTTGCCAAGAATAAAGCTGCTAACGTTGCTAGCGGATAATTTCGTAATATTTTCATTGGTTTTTATATAATTTTTCTTGTGTTCAGGCGAGATAACTTTGGAAATGGGAATTAACGCGTCATTTTCTTTACGAAGACTACCACGAATAGCGCGATGGTAAAACTGACTGTAAAGGCTTCTAGGGCGGCTATAGCGTGAGAAAGGCCGATTAGTGTAAAGTCGCCATAACCGAGCGTCGTAAAGGTAACGATCGAATAATAGAGGCATGAGAAAAAGAGCTCTATATTTTGTTTTGCTGACGCATTGGCATCGAAGACTTGCAGCTCACCATTGTAGTTGAGTCCGGTCATCGTGTAGAGAAATGCACAGTAAATAATCATACACACGGAAATGCCGACAATGCGCATTGGCGCCTCACCGTAACCACAAAAAAGGTCGACTATCTTAGACGTAAAGCGCTTAATACTATATTTCGGCTGTTGATATCGCCGCATGGTGAGCTCTTTGTGAATGAATGCAGCCGCTAACGTGAAAATGCCTTCTTTTTCGGCGTGCTTGCGCAAATCGCGATAGATTTCTTCAGCTTGCTCAAAGTAGTCATTGGCTTCTACTTTTGCATTGGATTTAGCAGCTTATATACCTTTCTGTTCCTGAATTAGACGCTTACCAACTTTTATGTTTTTTATTTTGGTTTCAGACCAACGAGCGCCGAGCAAATTGCAATTAACTAAGTTCGCACAGATTAAACTGGCGTTAGTTAAATTGGCATTAAAAAGATGAGCACCGTTCAACTTTGCGTTATAGAAATCTGCATGAGAAAGGTCATAACCTTGCTTTTGGTGGTGATTAACAAGATCGATATTTTCGAGATTGGCCTGTTTTAAAATTATACCTCTGAGTAAGCCACCGGATTTAGCATAATCCTCTAATTTTCTCTTATATCATCGCCTGATTTATCCGCGTTTTTATCGTGCCAAAAACAAAAACAAAAGCCTGAGTTGTCGGCTGGCGCTTTACAACGGCAGCCGGACTCATCGGTATAATTGCACAAGTTGCTATTGGTATTCATGTCCAAATTATGGATGTAACAGGTGCATAAAAAAAATTCTGGCTCAAAACTTCCGTAACACATTGTTTACTAAATGTTAATGTGCACAAAGAATAAACTATAGCAGAAATTGTTAAAAGCTTGATTAACCTCAAGTCTTAATTCAGCTAAAATTAGTACTATGAAGCGTTTTATTGTTGTTGTGCTGTTGTTCTTATGCACGTTGTTTAATGCATCGTTAAAAGCTGAGAACATCAAAGTTGTTTTCTTAAATCCGGGTCATCCAGCAGGTGATGATACTGGGTGCTTCTGGTCGAATGTAAATCGGTTTATGGAAGCCGCGGCTGACGATTTAGATATCGAACTTATTACATTGTTTGCACAACGCGATCACATCTTAATGAAGCAAATGGCAAAAGAAGTCGCCCAATATCAGCCTGATTATGCTATCGTCGTAAACGAGAAAGGCGCTGGTGTGTCCATTGTGCAAGAACTAGCTGCTGGCAACATTCCTGTACTAATGCTTTTAAATAATTTCACTAACACTGAATTAGAAAGCCTTAGTCTCCATCAAAGAAAAATGATCTTAGGTAGCTTGATACCTGATAATTTTCTGGTCGGTCAAAGATTGATGGCTGATCTTTTTGCCGTGCATAAGGAAAGGCAGCAAGGTGCCCAGCAAACCACTCAAACAAATAACAAAACTGAACGTTATAAAGTCTTAGCATTGCAGGGAGATTATCGTTCAGCAGCGGCACTCGAGCGAAAGCGCGGCCTAGAAGCATTTATCAATGAACAACCTTCTCTTTTTCTTATTGATACGCCCGTCGCGCATTGGTCTAGGGAAGAAGCTTATCGAAAAGTGAAGGGCATTCTTCGCTATGACGAAATCGATATTCTATGGGCGGCTAATGACCCCATGGCAATTGGTGCCAAGAAAGCGCTATTGCAAGCCGGTCAAGAACGAGATTTTACGGTTGGCGGTATCAACTGGGACAGAAGAGAAAGCGCTATTGATATTGACGTTTCATATGGCGGACACGTCACCCTAGGAGCAAAAGCTCTTGTGATGCTTCACGACTACCATCATCAAGCGATTTCTCGCTGTGAAATGACGGTTAAGATAGACATCTTCGTTAACAATGAGCGAGACCAATTTACGCAATTCCAGGCCAATACCAGCGGAGGCACACTAGATAAAATAGACTTTACGCGATTTTCGAAACTTGCCAACAAGCCAGAAATTTTTGATATAAATAGCATTACGTCGAAAGACTTGAGTTACCACAAGAAAGTGCAGCATGCCCAGAATGATTCGAACACCTGCCTAGTTAAACAATAACGACTATTTTTTGTACACGTCATTATAGTTAAATACTGAGTTTTACAATGACTTAGATATACGTATAAGGACGCCTTCGCGGGTCGTGGCTGATTGAAATGAAAAACACTTATCAACTTAAAGGTTTTACATTAATCGAACTCGTTATTGTTATTGTGATACTGGGGATTCTGTCAGCGGTAGCATTACCTAAATTCATTGATATTCAATCTGAGGCAAAAGCTTCGGCGCTAGCAGCAATGTCTGCTGCAACAAAAGAAGCTGTATCGCTCCAACACTCAATAGCTGTGGTCAATGAAGCGGATGGTGGTCTTGAAAATGGTTATATTTCTGACGGTATATTGTTTGATCAAGGATATCCCGTGGCATTAGATTTTGATGTTCCGTTTGGTAGCTTTAACCAAGACAATGACCCTGACAGTATTCCGGAAATTTTAGAAGCCGTTAATTTCAACCTAAAGGAATGGACTACCGCCAAAGTAATAAATGGCAGTGAAGGTAGTGACGTTACTCGAGAGTTATATATTACTCGCTCCGATGTTTTGGCAGATGGTGCAAGTGCTTCAGATATTACCGCGACCAATTGTTATATTTCTTACGACAGTTATCTGCTCATTCAAGAGCCGCCGGTGATCAGGCTAGTAACAACAGGCTGCTAGCCTGTATATGCGATGGCAGCGTCGAATGCAGACCCGTTTTAGATATAAAAAAAGCTAACTCGATAACTCGACTTAGCTCTTTGTATATTGGGTTGAAGCAGTGTTAGAACTTAACAACTAACCAGTCTTTATCGTCTTGGAAGTACAAGGTTTTAACATTACCTTTGCCTTCGACATTAACCATATTGATTTGCATTGGCCAGATGTCACGTAAGCTACCGTTGTATAGTTGCATGCCTTCTAAGTTAGCCGGCAATGGTGTGTCTTGGTAAACCCAGAAGAACTTACCTTCCACTTCATAACCAACGTTTAAAAGCGGTAATGCTTTACCGTCAAGCGTGCGTGCAAAAAATTGCTCTGCAACGTAGTCAGCAAATTGCTGCTGCGTTTCTTTCGAGTCAAGAATATCGGCAGTTTTATTGAATAAAGACTGCACAGCATGCTCCGTATCGTGAAGATAAAAACGATGCATAATCTCGACATGGTTCGAACGCTTGTTCAACAAAACTGTCGTTTCAGCAGCTTTTTGTTGGTGAGCAAGGGCAGTGTTTGAAGACACTACGCTTGCTACCATCAATAGGCTTGCTAAAAGAAAAAGACCTAGACCTTTCGGCATTAGTTATCCTTTTTCTCTTCTTTCTTCTCTTTGTCAGAGTCTTCGTCAGTTTTTAACTCAGTTTTGATATCTTGCATGATATCGCGAGCTACTTTCGACGTGCTCTTCTTGCGCTTGTATGCTTCAACGCGTGAAGGAATGATTTGACGTGGGTAGTGGTTATTTTCTACGTCAACGTCAGCCGTTTCCCAGCCAGGATCAACAACAACGCTTGCTAGTTCTTTATCTTTATCTGTGATGATAAGTTTGCGAACTTGCTTAGGTGTACGACGCCAGATTTCAGCTGGAATGTATTGGTTTTCAACAGTACCGTCTTTGTACGTAAGTTGAAGAAGAATAGGCATTACCAAACCACCTTTGTTAGAGAACTCTAACACGTAGTAGTTTTTGTCTTCTTTCACAGCACGTTCAAATACTTCACGTTCCCATGGCTTTAAGCCTTTTAGGAAGCTGTTGTATTTGTTGCGTTCTTTGTTAGTTACCGTGAAACGGTCGTTTTCGTCGTAGAAGTCACTAATGTCAGGGTTACGGTCAATCCATAACTCTTTACCTTCCGCCTTGTTACGTTCTACAAATAATGAAGAAGGCTTGTCGTTTTCGATGTCACGTAAACGTGCGAAATCGATATCTGGGTTCTTCGTGTCTAGACGCATTTGGTAAACCTTGTCGATTGAAATATCAACGTGGTCTGTTGAATAGAACCAACCACGCCAGAACCAATCTAGGTCAACACCTGACGCTTCTTCCATTGTGCGGAAGAAATCTGATGGTGTAGGGCGTTTGAACATCCAGCGCTCTGAGTATTCTTTGAAAGCAAAGTCGAATAGGTCACGACCTAAGATTACTTCACGAAGAATGTTTAATGCAGCAGCTGGCTTAGTGTAAGCATTTGGACCAAGGCGTAAAACGCTATCAGATTGCGTCATAATTGGTACTTGGTTTTGAGACTTCATGTAGCCAACGATGTCACGCGGCTCAACACCCCAAGGAATGTTTGGATCCCATTCACGACCAGCAACACCATCTAAGAAGCTGTTTAAGCCTTCATCCATCCAAGTCCATTGACGCTCGTCAGAGTTAACGATCATTGGGAAGTAGATGTGACCAATTTCGTGAATAACAACACCGATTAGGAAGCGCTTCTCTGCTTGAGAGTATGTGCGAGTACCATCGTCTTGTAAGTCAGTACGTGGGCCGTTAAACGTGATCATTGGATATTCCATACCCCCTACTGGCCCATTTACTGATTGTGCGACGGGATAAGGGTAATCAAATGAGAAACGAGAGTAGACTTCCATCGTGTGAATGATGGATTCTGTTGAATACTTCTTCCATAAATCACCACCTTCTTTCGGGTAGAAAGACATCGCCATTACGTGAGGCTGATCATCACCACCTTGGTGATAACCACGAGCATCCCACATAAATTTGCGCGATGAAGCCCATGCGAAGTCGCGAACATTGTCGGCTTTAAAGTTCCATGTCTTGGTT
>JAKVCY010000020.1 GCA_022448425.1 Thalassotalea sp.
CAGTTAATTGATTTTTGTAAATCAGGTAATGTTGAAAGTGCCTGTCAGTTGTTAAAGCAACATATTTTAGGGGCTAAAGAAGAGATAAAAGACCTATTAATTAATAATAAGTAAATGAGAAAAGCATCCATTTAGGTGGGCTGATACTTTATTAGGGATCTATTTATGTAGATCCCTTTTCATTTATGCGCTTAAAATCATGCCTTTAGCATTAGGTAATGACCACAGATATCATTCGCGAGCAAGAATTAATCATTTAATATCAGTAATTTAAATTGCTAATTGAAATTTACGCTATTATTACTAAAATTGATTTCTAGGGGGAGCAATGGACAGAGTAGTAATAATAGACACCGAGACAACAGGCTTGTTTCCTCACAAAGGCAATCATCGCATTATAAACCTTGCCGCCGTAGAAATTATTGATGGCGATATTACGGGCAGTATCTTTCACTACTTCATAAACCCCGAAGGTAAGAAAAGTACATCTGAAGCCCACGCAGTACACCAAATTCAAGATTCATTTTTACTTGATAAGCCAACCTTCTGCCAGATAGCTGAAGAGTTTTTAGAGTTTATCGATGGAGCAAGGCTTTCCTTTTACCATTCAGAGTTCGACATTGATTTCCTTCAAGCTGAAGTTGATAGATGTGATTTAGATATTGTCTTCAAAAGAGATTACGATGTATCTTGTCTGATGAAAGACTTCGCTAAAAGGGAAAACGATGGTAGGTACGTTAAATTAGATAATGCTTGTATTCGTTACGGCATAGACATTACTGAAAGAAAAACTCACGGTGCAGCAATCGATGCCTTTATCACCGCAGAACTTTACATTAAGTTTCATTATTCAGGTGACAAGCCACTTTCAAAAACACCTCACCAGAATGAGCGAGATGAACCAACTGCTTTTCCAATACCAAGAGCATACAAAGACCCCGTAACGGGCAAAGCTATTCAACTAAACTACTGCAAGAACCCGAATTGTCGAAACTATGGAGTAGTTGCCCTCAATCCTAAGCGTAAAGAGGACGGCTCTTTAATGCGTGGGTTAGGTAATGATTACAGGTTTACTAAAACGAAGATAGGTCGAGTGTTAACCTGCACCATCTGTGGAACAAGCACGAAGCTGATCAACAACAAAGCTTTTGTTGAAGAAGCAAATAGGCAGAAGCAAATATTTTCAATACAAGAGATATGTTGCCCTGATAAGAAACTAGAAACATCTCGACGCAGAACGAGGCCATGTAGAAACGCCACTGTAAATTGGCTAGACAAACCAAAGCGTTACACTTTAAGGGGGACAGTGCCCTCAACTGTCGAATCACTTAAGCACCGAGAAGCGCAAAGACTCGAATGTAATGCTTGCCACAATCCTTTTAACATTCCATTGAATGCGGAGTACGGTCAAAAAAGATCTGACATCAATGCAATACTGTTTGGGATGCTTATTAACAAGGGGATCGTCAACAGAATGGAAGAAATTTTAGGTGTACCTATCACCTTAATTTACCACCGTATTGAGTTTTTCTTTAACCAGTGTGTGGAGTTTGACCGTTGGCACATTCAAAACAACATTCAGGCTTTAAGGGGCAAAACCCTAGAAGTAAGTATGGACAGGCAACACTACCTGTCTAACTGGAGTGACAAAAGAGATAGTCGCCCCACAAAACTAGTTAATACCTCAACGGTAGACAATAAAACTCGGTTTGTATTTGCTAGTACAGTTAATTTCGACACCACTTCTGACTGGGAGGTAATAAAAAGAGACATTAGCAGGTGCAGTGACCTTAAGAAACCTGAGCATAAGAGAAGGTATGGTCAATACGTCTTATCTCATCAAGAAGTTGAAAGCGATGATGTTGGTGATGCTCTTGCCCTGAAAGCGCCAAGTAAAAATCTGTTAGTACAACAAACCTATTCATTAATGGCGCACCTTGAACAAATGAAACAATACATAAATGAGGCTCGTTATACTCGTTTGTTTGCCGATGCCGACGAAGGCTTTGAACTTGGTATTGGATTAGTTATGAAAGAGCAGATTGCGGCCAATAAACTCTACCCTGTGCTTGTTAAGGCAGAAAGGAACAATGCCAGCCAAATGCAAGACAAGCGTGCCTGGTCAGAGCAAATTCTTCTTAAGCATGGGATTACTATGAGCGATATAAAGAAGGCCAAAGTTGATAGAGAGAAACTAGCTCAAATATCGCAACAGTATTGGGCTGCTGAGATGCACAAACGTACTATTGAATCAGGTTCGGCTAAATCAGAGTGGTTAGTTCATCCGTTTCCTAAATCCCGACACTCTGTTCAGGTAAAGCCACTAGTAGGCTTTCATGGTGCTGTATCCGTCAGCCAATTGCTGTCAGAAAATTTACTAGATGTATCCACATATGGCGTTGATAATTACTTCCAAATGATACGTCGTCGAATCAACATGTTCGAGCGTCCAATAACTTCAGCTACAAACAGTAAGAGATGGAATGGTTACGCTTCATATAACCCCAAGTGGGCGGTTATGATTATTGAGATGTTGAGGGTCTACAATAACTACGTGCTGACGGACGAAAAATCACTTAAGAATAAAGGTCTGCGACTGGAACCAACCACACCAGCTCAAAAGCTTGGCATTGTCGATAAGAAATATACAATAGAAGAAATCTTAGATTTTACCGTGGCAAGCAAAACAAAGAACAACAGTTAAATCAGGAAGTGAAATACATATCACAAGAGGTTTCAGTGGAAGAGCAAATAAGAATCGAAAACGAAATAAAGCTAGCACTAATAGAGCTTGCAAAGTCAATTGCGAACCGAGCGAAGGTAGTAGGTGACAACAGCAAGTTAATAGAATGTACTTCACAAATTAAACTATCAAATATGGAGCACTGGGAACGATTCATAAGACAAGAATACTACTCGGCGCTGCGCACGTTTGAGACTCCCAAATGGAATATTTGGAAAAAGCCCTTAAGTTTAGTGACTTGGGTTGATTTGTGTAGCTGGGACGGATACCGCAGAGAAAAAGCTCTAAGAACGTTGTCGCCAAATGTACCCAACAAGTTTTTACTAGCCCTCGTAATTAGGAGGCTTAATGATTGGGTTCCTCAAGTTAGATTGGCTGCGAGAGAACTTCTACCTGAAATTATTCTGAAATCTAACCCTGAAGATGTTGTAGATGTGATCTCATTTTCACTGAGCCATTGGTCTTCGTGGAGAAGAATAGAGCAACCTGATAGAAACACTTTGTTAGAAGCAATTTCAAGTAAAAACCTTTCGAGCACTATAGCAAACAAAATTATTAATTCTGCTTCTGGGCCTGCAACTGTAATTTTAACTCAAGCATCGCGCAAACCAGTCTTAGATCACAAATACTTAGATATAGCGACTAAATCTATACAGCCAGCCGTGCGTGCAAAAGCTTTTAGATTCTTATTTGAAGCAAAGGCATCGTGGTTGGAAGGAAAAAAGTGGCAGTGGACTGATAAAAGCTACTGCATAGGGAGGATGACTCCTATCGTTTCAGATAGGAGATTGGAAGAGGTTCCTTCCTTTACAAGCCTATTGGAGTATTCATCGGATGATAAATCATCAATCGTCCGCCGTGTTGCTGCCGAGTTTTTGATTAAAGAAATTAACCTGATTGGTATGAAGGCGAAATCGGTGGCGGAACAATTCGCACTTGATAAATCGAACTCTGTTCGAGAAAGAGGTGAATACGCCCTTAAAATACTAGATGAAAATTTCAGTTAGCATTGTAACCACCTGATTAATATAAACAATGTTGCGCTTTCGAATGATTTAACTCAGTGTATTTCAAACTTAAACTGTTGATTCTTAATTAAAATAAAAAAGGGATCTGTAATCTCAGATCCCTAATAAAGTATCAGCCCAAGCTTAGCTCGGTTTTTTTTGTCTTAAATTCTATAACTGAGTAAACTCTAGAAGTTGTTTTAACTTAGTTGCCTGTCGGCGTGAGATTTCAACTGTTTGCCCATTGGTTAACTTAGCTTCTAGTCCGTAGCTAATCGCTTGCTCCATGCTTTCTATTGCATCTAAACGTATGATGTCAGAGCGACTGGCTCTAAAGTAATGGTTTGCATCTAGTTTAGCTTCAATTTTATTAAGCGAGCTATGTAAAAATGCTTTACCATGTGGCGTATAAATTGCTGCGTGGTTACCAATTGATTCAAAACGAATAATGTCACTTAGCGGGATGATTCGCATGGTTTCACCATATTTAACCATAAGTTTATGGTCATCAGGGAGCCCAGTTTGTTTTTTTGATTGATCTAATCTTGCTTCTAATTTTGCAATTGCGTCAGACAATCTTTCTGGGTTTACAGGCTTAACTAAGTAGTCCATAGCATTTAAAGAAAATGCGTCTACGGCAAATTGATCATAAGCAGTACAAAATATAATATTTACATCATCACCTAAAGACTCTGCTAGCTCTAAGCCTGTTGAGCCTGGCATATGAATATCTAGAAAAATCGCATCAGGTGAATGCTCTGCTATTTTTTCACTCGCTTCTTGCGCATTTTTTGCTTCATCAACGATTTCTATTTCGCTGTGTTTTGATAATAAACGCTTTAATTCGTTTCGCGCTA
>JAKVCY010000200.1 GCA_022448425.1 Thalassotalea sp.
ATTCAGAGTAAAAATATCATTACTAAAACACGACTGCCAATGTGACTTAATTCGTTGCTGCTGCTCATAGTGATGTAGAGTATCATTTAGAGATACAGCATAGTTTAAGCTCGGACCTAAATGCTGGAAAAAAGCTGACAAGCTATTGTCTTTAATATCTCGATCTGTCCAGATAATCTTCGCTTTTGGATATAACTGCTTGATAATGTCTAAATAAAGGTAATTTTCAGGGCGTTTATCTGTTACATAAAGCGCACCTTCAGCTCTTAAAGTTAATTGTTCTTTATAACCATCTATAAATTCAGGCTCTTTAGCCTTATTAACAAGTGCCTTTTCATCACCAATCAAACTGAATAACGATGAATGTAAATAGGCAATTTCACCACCTGCCGCTATTTGCTCATTAGAGCTGATGATTTGTTCAATTAGTGTTGAGCCAGAACGAAACATACCGCAAATTATAATGGGTGTTATTGAACTGTTAGCTTCTGGCAGAGCAATGTTACGCGCTAATGTGTAGTCAGTAATCTTCTCAGCAGACTGGCGATCATAGACTGGTAAATACTTTTTATTGTAATGATTCGCTTTTACATAATAATGCCATGCTTTCTGATAGTTTTTGCAATCATTAAATACTTTACCAAGTGCATAATAAATATCAGCACATGCTATATCATCTGACTCTCGCTTTAATATCGCTAAGCTTGCTTGTTCATAGTCAATTGCATCGCGTTCAGAAAAGGTCTCAATATCGGCTAATCTTGCTTGAGCCATCGCATTAAATGCATCTAATTTTAAGACCTGTTGAAAGCCTGTTTTCGCCTTCTCTTTATCACCAAGCTGTTCGTAAATATTTGCCAATGAAAAGTGAGCTTGAAGATTATTCTTATCATGACTGATAGCTTGTTGTAAGTAATGTAGGGCTTTATCGGGTTGATGTAATTGCTCATTATACAAAAAAGCAATTTCTATTAAAGCGGGTGCTTTAAACTGCTCAGATAGTTTTATAGCTCGTTCAAAAAAGGAAATCCCTGCATCAAAATTACCGAGCTTTCTTTCTATTTTTCCAAGCTGAAAGCAAATATCAGCTTCCTGCGGATTTGCTGTGTATAATGGCAACAGCGCGTTTTTTGCAATTTTGAACTCGCCACAACTCATACTTAATTGTACTAAGGTCTGTACATAATCAAACTTTGTAGGAGCAATAGATACCAGTTGTTGGCAATATGCAATGGCTGTTTCAGTATCTTGTTGCTGCATAGCAACTTTGAAAAGGATCTGTAACGCTTTTTCAGCAAACTCACTGTTATGTGTTAACGGTTTTAATAATTCTATCCCCTGGCTAACTTTACCTTGTTGAAGTAAAGCTACCGCTTGGGTAAACGCGTGTTGTTCTGATGTCATTGTTTTCCCATAAAAAAAGCGAGCCGAAGCTCGCTTTATCATACATTAATTAATTCAAATTAGAATTTTAACGTCACGCTTGCATGGAAGTAACGACCTAAAGTGTCATAGTAACCAGCAATAGCATTTGCGTTTGTTGAAAGTGAACCACCTACCATTGGCGGCTCTTTATCAAGAATGTTATTTACACCAATAAGTACTGAAGTGTAATCATTCACCGTAAACGTGCCTTTAAGGTCAAGGTAGCTTTGTGAACCAATACCATCTTGTACAAGTGTATCAGCACCATCGTACTCGTTAACTGCACTGAAGTAACGCCATTTAGCTGTCGCTCTCCACCAGCTGCCTGTGTCATAGCTTGCGCTAAGAACATGACGCCATTCAGGTTGTGGGAAACAGCCATTATTTAGTGTATCTACACAATCATATACTTCACTTACACCAGGAATATTATCAAATTCCTTAGTCATCATGTAAGTACCGATTAGGCTTGTAGAAAGTGTACCACCGCCTACTTCGATGTCGTAGTTAGCACTTAAGTCGATACCTTCATAGTGAATTTTACCTAAATTAGTATTTGTCGCTACAACTTGGCCTGAACCAATCCAAAGACTAGCACTTCCCGGTGTACGTTGTACGTTATCACAGAAAACTGCTTGGCCAGTTTTACCACATTGCTCAACAATTAGTTCAGGATCAATTGCGCCAATTGCATCTTCAAGTTCGATATCCCAATAATCGATTGAGAAGTTAAAATCTTCAAATGGGTTACCAACAACACCAAGAGTGATTGTATCAGCAATTTCAGGACGAAGCTCAGGGTTACCACCAAAGAAACCATTGTATTGGTCAGCAGGGCTCTTACCTACGCTACCATATTGAGATGCAGGAACACCTGTATTAGCACACTCTGCTTGGCTAAGAGATGGTGTTGCACCTGCACAAGGATCGGTACCTGGCCATAAACCTGTGCTTTGTTGTGCGAATAGCTCACCGTTGTTCGCTGCACGTACTGCACGGTTATAGCTTGAACGGATTTTCCAGTTTTCAGTTACGTCCCAGTTCATTGCTACTTTATAAGTAGGCTCTGAACCTGATGTGCTGTAATCAGACCAACGATAGCCTAATTCAACTAATAAGCTTTCAACACCTGTGATACCTTCAACGATAGGTAAGCTTAACTCACCGAATACTTCAGTTACGTCATATTCACCGTTTAAACTCTTAGTTGTACCACCTTGACCTAGTAATAAGCCTTGCGCGTAAACTTCATCCGCAGTACGGCTGAACGTTTCTTCACGGTATTCAGCACCAAATACTGCCGCAACTGGGTAATCTGAAGAAGGTAGACCCCATTCAAATTCACCAGTAACGAAACCATTCACGATAAACTGCTCTGTAACACCGTTAAGAATCGCAGTACCAGTTAATGCACCAGCTGACTCAGGAGTAACGCCTTGGTACGTGAATACTTCGTAAGGGATACAACCAGAAGTTGCTGAACAGTCTTCACCATTTGCAGAAAGCGCAGTGCTGATACGTGGACCGAAGAAGTCATTTTCGTATGCAGAAGATGAAGACGTTGAACCATACTGTACGAATGCTTCGTATGACCAAAGGTCGCTTAGCTCACCTCGGCTACCAAGTACTAAACGGAATGAGTTATGTTCAAGGCTATCTGCACGTGGGCCACCTTCAACGTTACGTTTACCGATGTAAGTTGCAAATTGGTCACCTGAAGTTAAACCGAAACGGTCAGTTAAGTTTTGACGCTGCGCATCTGTAAGAAGCGGGCTATCATAATCAATAACGTAGTTTTCGTTGAAGAACGTACCAGACTCAGCGATTTGCGCTGTAGTACGGTCACGCATGTACATCGCTTCCATGAACGGTTGGAAGTGATCATTAATTTCGTATTTAGAGAATAAACCTAACGTGTGACGCTCATTAGGACGCATGAAGTGGTTAATTGGAGCGTAGTTATATACGTTACCACTTGAAGGAATGAAGCTGCTATCAGAGCCAAGTGTCCAATAATCGTAATCATCCCAATCGAATGCACCGCTGTCTGTAGGCGCAGAGATATAGAAGTTAGGAATAACTGCGTTACCAGAACCACCACACGCTGTACCTGCAGCATTTAAAGCACATGAAGAATAGTCACGAGCACCTTGGCGAAGTTCATTTTGCTTTTGGTAAGTGAAATAACCAACAGCGTGGCCTTTACCGCTATCGAAAGAGCCACCTAATGTAGCTGAGAAGTCAAAAGAAGAACCATCAAAACCTGAGCTACCTTCTGGGTAGTCAAAGTCACGTTCATCCATTAAACCTTGGATGTATTCATTATCATTGTCGTGTTGATATGCAGTTGAACCTAGGCTTACTTCAAAGCCTTCGAACTCATCATTCATTACAAAGTTTACAACACCCGCTACCGCATCAGCACCGTAAGTTGAAGAACCACCACCAGTCATTACGTCAACACGTTTAATAAGTGCTGCTGGGATTTGGTTAATATCAGCAGATTGAGTGTAGATACCACCCGCTTGCATACGACGACCGTTGATAAGTACTAATGTACGCTGTGAACCCATGCCACGTAAGTCAAGAGTAGCTGTACCAGAAGCACCATTTGATTGGAACGCTGTGTTTGAAGCTTCAAGTTGTGGCAAGCTGTTCATCATGTCTTCAACACGTGTAAAACCAGCTACAGCGATTTCTTCAGCTGTTGTAACTTGTACTGGGCTTGCAGTTTCAATATCAGTACGTTTGATACGTGAACCTGTAACTTCAATACGTTCAACTTTTTCTGCTGCTTCTTCTTCAGCAGCATAAGAGTTTACAGAAAACGCAGCTGTAGAAGCTGTACCAAAAGCAAGCGCTAAGCGAACTGCTTTTGAAACTTTATTATTTAACATTTGATTCTCCCTGGACCACTATATTGTGGCTATATTTAGCATAAGCTTGTTTATTATTTGTATCGCATCAGGACTGCGACAAACAAATAATAAACAAATAAAACAAAATATCCAGCTCTTTATTTACAAATTTTTAATGAGACAGCAAAAAGTTTACTTTTACCAGTTTTAAGAGCAAAAAATAAACAAATAAGCATTTAAACTGAGCTTATTGATCATTCATCGCAATAAAGAGTCAAAAAAATGTTAACAATCTTAAAAAAGCCGTATCTGACGGTCACTTAGTGACGAAACTTTAGTACCCAAATCAACAACTATCATTTCAGCTATTGGCAACAATTGCTTATTTACATAAGTGCCATAATCATAATTATGGTCACCAGTGTAGTACTCAGCGCCGTTAGCGGTGTAAACATATTCAATTATTTGACCACGTTGAAACGTTAAGTTGGGATTGTCAGCTAAATACTGTTTCGCTGCTTTTACATGGGGAGGGATGTTTTTTTGGTAATCAGTCAAATGCTGACCCAGTCGCTTACGATAAATTAGCTTTGAATCAAATTCACCTTCATATAGTTTTTTAACATAGTTATCAAACGCTTGAAAAATAAATTCTTGGGTGTAATTTTCAGAAAATAAAATCTCAAATAATTCTGTTTGAAACTTGTGGGCGAGCTCTGTCCAATCACTTCTAACTGTTTCCATCCCTTTAAAGACTAATTTTGAAACGCCTTTTTTTTCGACTTTTCCTACATAACGCTTTTTAGAGCCCATTGTTTTACCTCTAATTGTTGGCATAAAAAATGGACTGAAGTGGGTTTCGTACTCTATTTCTAAAAAGCTGTCTATTTTATAATCTTCCTGCAATACACGCTGCCAGCATTTGTTTATTTTTTCTGCCAGTTTCGTACCGATTTCATTACAGTCTAGTGGATTTAGATCATCATCAAGCTTAACAAAGGTCGAATCTGTATCACCATAAATGACATCATAGCCCCACTCTTCAATCCAACGCTTGGTTGTTTGCATAATTTCATGACCGCGCAAAGTGATAGAACTAGATAATCGAGGGTCATAAAAGCGGCAGCCTTTCGAGCCAAGTACACCATATAAACTGTTCATGATGATTTTAATTGCCTGGGAGAGCATGGTTTGGTTTTTATCTTTGGCTATTTGCCTTGTCGCAGCCAGTCCTCTAATAAGTTCTGGCAGATGATGCTCAGTGCGTGAAAACTGTGCTTGGTTAAAGCCTTCGATTGTATCATTTGATTTTTTTAATCCCTCAATAAGGCCGAGAGGGTCTATACAAAATGTACGCATTATTGATGGATAGAGGCTTTTGTAATCAAGCACTAGGATATTTTTGTATAAACCTGGCTGCGATGACATGACATAACCACCAGGGCTATCAAAACTTAAGCCATGATCGCCTAAGTTAGGGGCTACATAGCCACTTCTATGCAGTAACGGCAGATAAAGATTAGTGAAGGCTGCAACTGAGCCGCCCATTCGTTCTAATTCAAGCCCTGTAAGCTGGCTTCTTACAACTGCAAAATCAAGTAACTTAAGTTTCTCAAAAATCCGCATCACTAAAATGCAATCTTGCCTGTTGTAATTAGCAAGAGACAGTTTGTCTTCATTAAACTGGCGAATAATTTCTTCAAGACGATTATCTGTATTTATTAGCTTCTCTTCGCCAAGCTCAATACTCGCTACATTTGCAAGACTAAAACTATCGTAATGATAAGTAGCGTTTTTTAAGGTATCAATTCCATCAATAACTACACGACCAGGCATTGTTATGCGAGTAATATTTCCCGAGCGCACGCGCATTTTTTCTTTGTTGCGACCAAGCTTTAGAGATATACCTAACGCCTCGGCTCTTGCGTGAAGCACACTGAAATCAAACTCAATAACATTCCAACCAATCAATACATCAGGGTCAATTCGCTGAATTTCATTTTCAAACTGAGTAAGAAGATCTATTTCATCTTCACACCAATTGATTTGATAATCTAGATGAGTCGTTGGCTCTGGGCGCCCTATCATTAAGACTTTATCAATACCGTTTCCGACTAAACCAATAGAAAATAGTACGCCTTCGCCATTACACTCGATATCAATAGAAACATGTTTGAAGAAAGGTCTAAATTCATTGTTTGGTCTTAATCTTGCGTTCTTTAACAGTCGAAAACCACTTCGTGTTTGAATTTCACCTTTTACCCATACAGAGCCTTTAATGAAACGCTCCATCAAAAATCTGTCAATTGGCCTAACATCATCTTCAAAAGTGACTAGTTGTGAACTTTTTAAAACCTTAATGGCGCTGTAGTAATCTTTTAACGATTTAAAATAACAGCATATCACCGACTGATTTTGGAAGTTTTTTAGTTTGGCATCAGCAAAACGAGCATGAATGTTTTGATTTTGTAATAGTCGCTTTGCAGCAGTTACTTGGTTTTCAGGAATGAAAAATAACACCTCTTGGTGCTCAACCTGTACTTTTAATGGGCCATTTTCACACCAGAGCCAAAACACAAAACTAACCCCTGATGAGCTATCAAACGCTTCTTTAGAAAGGATAAAACCTGTATCTGTAACCATTTACTTCAAAAATCTATTACGGAAGGGGTATAGTACACCCTAACTACATAAAATTATAAGAGCCAATTATGAGCCCAATTGATGCGATTAATAACGCAAAGACACTCGTTGCTACTGAACCACATAAAGCTAAAGTTATGTTGTTAGAAGTACTCAATGAACATCCAGAATATCACGATGGCTGGGCTTTACTTGCTGATACTCACAAACGACTGCACGAGCATGAACAACAGCATAGTGCACTCAAACAATATGAAATGATTTATTGGTTTAATAAACAATTAGACACTGCGAAGCAACAATTAACCAATCAAACCCCTCTGCAAGCACAGCAAACCATTCAGCAATTATTAAAATTAGTACCAAATGAATATAGAGCACTTGATACGCTGGCTGAGATCGCATTTAAAGTGGGTGATAGCAAAGCTTACTTTGCAATATCAAAACATAACCTTGAAAACAACGCACAAAAACAAACTGTTAAAGAAAGCTACTGTAAAGCCTTACTCAATACCAAGCAATTTGATGAGTTAATCTCTTTTTACCACTCGTCGATATCTTCACCGACATTATATATAGAGAGCTTATTAGCGATCGCTCATGTAAAACTAATGCAATTTGATGAAGCAACAGCCCTCTATAACAAGTTACTCGATGCAAATTATTACCCAGCCCAATGCCACCTTCGCCTTGGCAACATAGAAAAAATAAAAGGTAATACTGGGCTTGCTATTGATCATTACAAACAAGCACTACAACTAGATAGTAAACTAGGCGAAGCCTATTGGAATTTGGCAAATTTAAAGACATACGTTTTTGATAGCGAAAATATCAATAACCTCGAGCAGCTCACACAAACTGCTAAACCACACCTAAATAGTGCCCAATTCTACTTTGCGCTTGCAAAAGCGTATGAGCAACAGGGTAACTTCAACTTATCATTTGCGATGTTAGAAAAAGCGAACATTATTCAAAAGTCACTCACTCCCTACAAGCCGAGTAATTTCACTTCTCGTTGCACGCAACATTTTAATCAAAAGCCAATGGCTCATAATGCATTTGATGAGTCGTTACAGCTGATTTTTATCGTCAGCTTACCCCGCAGTGGCTCTACCTTGATTGAGCAAATTTTAGCAAGTCACCCTGATGTTGATGCAAGTTATGAATTAACTGAAATTAACGCAATTGCGCGAGAGCTTGAGAGTAAAAAACTCTCAGATGTACCTTATGGCCTTGATAATCTTTCAGAACAAGATAAGGCTCATTATGCCGCAAGGTATTTGAATTTTATTGCGCCATTACGTGGGGGAAATAAGATATTTATCGATAAACAACCCACAAACTTCCATCATATTGCATTGATAAAAACTCTATTCCCGAACGCTAAAATACTCGAAGTTACGCGAGATAAAGCCGCAACAGCATGGAGTTTATACAAACACTCTTTTTCAGAGGGCCACGCCTATAGCTACGATTTCACATCCCTTGCACAATACATAAATGATTATACAGACTTAATGTCACACTGGGACACGCTATATGCTGGCGAAATTTATACAGTCGATTATCAAAACCTAGTTAATGATTTTTCCAATACGGTGGCTGAATTACTACGTCATTGCAATTTAGAGATGCATGAAAACTGTATTAATTTTTATAATCACCAACGTCCAATAATGACGCCAAGTTCTGAACAAGTAAGGCAACCGATTTACAAAGATGCTCTGACTCAGTGGTCAAACTACAAGGTTCACCTCGAGCCCCTGTTAAAGCTATTAAAATAATAATCAACAAGTCGCTTGTAGTTGCCCAGTTAAATCTCTAAAATTCATTACTGTAATTATATACATACTTTAGGTTTTCTGGGCATGCTTTCTAACTCTTTAAAAAAAACAATTCGGCAAATTCATAAGCATGTTGCTGATAACCTCACCGATTACCGCCCTCGAAGCAGTCAAAACTATTTAGTTGCCGAGATAGCAAAAACATTGGCTGGCGAATATCACAAGAGCCAACGAATTTGTGTTATTGAAGCAGGCACCGGGACCGGTAAGTCGCTAGCGTATTGTCTAGGGGCATTGCCTTTAGCGATGGCCAAGAAAAAAAAATTAGTGATTTCGACGGCAACCGTTGCTCTACAAGAACAGTTAATTAGTAAGGAGCTGCCTTTTTTTAAAGAGCACTCTGGCCTCGACATCAAGTTTGATTTAGTGAAAGGTCGACAGCGTTAT